>DASQUY010000385.1:0-8765 GCA_035641055.1 Acidimicrobiales bacterium
GGGCCTGACCCGCGACCTCACGGTCGCCGCCGGCGATCTCCCCTTCGGCCCCGGCCGAGACATTGCCCTCGAGGGCTTCTCCCACCCGTGGCGGGTCCATCGGCTCGCCTGGCGCTGAAGGCAGCCCTGCCGTCGGCGAGCCTCGCCCCGGCGTGGCCTCTAACCTCCGACAATGCAAGCTCCCCCGCACGTCGATGTGCTCGTTGAGCATGTTCGCCGGGCGCTCGTCCACGAGCTCGGGACGCGGTCGGTCGAGACGTGGCTCGGCAAGGACGGCGCATTCCGACATGACGTCGCCGACCTCGCCCGCATAGCCGTCGACGCGCTGACACCGGTCATCGACGACGGCCTCGCCGAGCGCGTCCTGCAGCTCCATTCCGACGGCATCCTCGCGCCGCCGCTACGCATCGACCCCAACGACTGGTAGCCCAGGACCGGTCCGTATTGCAAGGGCTGGCCAAGAATCACAACCTCGACGAACTGGCCGGGTGTGTCGTCGTGGTCACCGAGGGCCTCATCCGCATCCGCTGGCCAGACTGACCTGTCCAACGCCACGCCTCCCGTCAGAGCGTTCGTCGCATGACGATGTGGTTCTTGTCGAAACGCCCCGCGTGCGTGAACCCCTCGTGCTCGAACATCGAGATGGATCCGGCATGCGCCCATGAGGGCGTCGCCTCGATGAACGGATAGGCCTCGACGATCCCCCCCGCCCTTGGGCTCGATGGCGTCGAGCGCGGCGCGGAGCGCCGTGGCGGCGACGCCCCTTCCGCGGTAGCGCTTGTCCACGACGAAACAGGTGATCCGCCAGTCCGCGGGGGAGTCGGCAATGTTGCGTAGCCACCTGCGGCTCGTCCGCGCCTCTGCGAGGGGGATCTCGTCGCGATGGCCGTACTGGCACCATCCGACGGGCTCGCCGTCGGCGTACACGAGGACCCCGTGCGACCGGCCCTGCGCCACGAGCTTCTTCTTCTCTCGGTGGTTCTGGCGCTGCTGGTCCTTCCTGGTCGGGAAGTGCTGTCGCGAGAGGCGGGTTCCGCGCTGGTAGACCATGCACGCACAGAAGTCCCAGCCGTTCCCCCTCGAGAACAGCGCCTCGAAGTCCGGCCACGTCCGCGGCGTCAGCTCCCTGGTGAGGAAGGCGGTGCTCTCTGTCGCCATGGCGTGAGCGTGCCACTTCACCGGGCCAGGCGGGAAGGGTCAGGTGCGTCACGACACGGCGAGGTGGTCCGTGGCCGCCCCTACAACGCGACTGCGAGGTCCCGCCAATGCGCGGCGTCGGGGCGGTCGTCCAGCAGCCGCACGACGCCCTTGACGATCGCGCCGAACTCGTGGTGGGCCAGCGTCCAGATCAGGATGCAGCCGGCGTGATGGCGGTCAGCCTCGGCCCACTCCCGCAGCAGTGGTGCAAAGTCCCGGGAGTTCCGGGTGACGAGGATGCGGCCCTCTTGAGCGGCGAGCTCGAGCACCTGCGGATCATCCAACGCCGCCAACTCTGCGTCCCACGCCAGGCTCAGCACATCGTGGCCGCGCGTCTCGAGGGCGGAGCCGACACGCTTGGGTGACAGGTTGGCGTCGAGAAGCAGGCGCACCCCTCAGGCGCTCGCGACGTCGATGAACGGGAACAGAGCATCGACGTCGTCCACGGGGCGGCGGTTGTCGGCGATCGCCTCGTCGATCTCGTCCGGGTACGCCGATCGGTACGCCATCGCGAGCCGGACCTGCGCGAGCGACAGGGGCATGTCGGCGACCAATGCCTCGGGCGATCCGTAGTCGTCGAGCATGTGGATGATCTCCCACACGTCGAGGCCGGTCCCGACCACCCAGGCGCGACGACGTGCGTCATCGCCACGGAACGCGATGCCCGGGAAGCGCCGGGTCCGGGCCGTCTCTTCGGTGAAGGCCTCGACGACTGCGCTCTTGGTGCGTCGTGTCCGCCGGGCCTCAGCCTCGATCAGCTTCTCGGTTCGCTCTTCGAGGCGCACGCTGAATGGCTGGCCCTTGCTCATCGGATCTCCCGGGTCACTACGTCTGCTACAGCGTAGCTGATTGACTGGCGCGGATGGCTCGGAGGCTGAAGGAGAGGGGCAGGGTCGATCCCGGTTGCTCCCACATGCCGTCGGGCCGCTCGATGAGGTGCTCGCGGTCGTCCATGTGCCAGGCGGCGACGGGATGCTCGTCGAGCCACTGGACCGTCATGCCTGCCCGCACGAGCGCGGTGACGATCTCGCCGATGCCGTGGTTCCACTCCCATGACTCGGGGTGCTCGAAGGTCGCGTGCGCGTCGGTGTAGTCGCCCTGGCTGTCGTCGTACATGGCGGTGGAGCCGCCGTAGGCGTAGGACTCCCATCGGGCGGCGGCGGCGTACGGGTGCGTGTCTGCCAGGTACAGCCAGCCCCCGGGGCGCAGGAGCCCGGAGACGTTGTCCGCCCACGTCTGGATGTCGGGTAGCCAACACAGGACGCCCCACGACGTGTAGACGCCATCGAACGCCGCGCCGAGCGTCTCCGCGGCATCGCCCACCGCGGCCCGAACGAACGTGACCCGGTCGCCGAGGCCGACCCGCTCGGAGCGCATGCGTGCGATGTCGAGCGCGTGTGACGAGAAGTCGACGCCAATGACCTCTGCCGCGCCAGCCTGCGCGAGGGCGAACGAGTCGTCGCCGATGTGGCACTGCAGGTGGCAGACACGCTGGCCCGTGATGTCGCCGAGCTCGTCCTGCTCGAAGGGCTTCAGCCTGAACTCGCCGGAGGCGTCGCGGTCGTCGATGCCGTAGGTCACGACGTGCAGCTCTGCCATCTGGTCCCAGAGCCGCTGGTTGACCACCACCCGCTCGTCCACCGAACCACCGTACCGACACGCCGGCCAGCCCGAGGTCATAGGTTCCGGGTTCGGAACCTATGACCTCGTCCTCCTCTTCGTGGAACCAATGACCTCAGGTACGGGGTCCGGTCCGTGGCTGCGGCAGGGCGCTCGGGCGGTCATCCTCGACGACCGCGACCGGGTGCTGCTGGTGCGGTTCGAGTTCACGCGGCCGATGCACGGGGTGGCCGGGCTGTGGGCGGCGCCGGGGGGAGGCGTGGAGGACGGGGAGGACGACCGGCGGGCGCTGACGCGGGAGCTGGCCGAGGAGGTGGGCCTGGATGACCCGGTCATCGGTCCGCTGATCTGGACCCGGACCCACGTCCTGCCGATGTCGACGGGTCACGACGGCCAACGCGAGGGCTTCTATCTCGTGCGCACGCCCAGCTTCGAGCCCCGGCCCGCGCTCAGCGCGGCGGCGCTGCGCGCCGAGAACGTGGTCGGGCTGCGCTGGTGGACGGTGGACGAGCTCGCCGCCTCCGATGCCGTGTTCGCGCCGCGGCGGCTGCCTGGGCTGGTGGCGGCGCTGGTCGCGGACGGTCTGCCGGACGGCGTCATAAACGTCGGCGTCTGACCCGCAGCCGCCGGCGACGCGCCGTCCGGCGTGGGTGCGGCGGATGCGGGACCGGTCGAGCCGGCTCTGCGATGCTGCGTCCTGTGATCGAGGGGCCGTGTGATCCGCGGTTCGGGCCGGTGCGCGAGGCGTTCGCGGCGAACTTCGCCGACCACGGCGAGGTGGGAGCGGCCTGCGCGGTCGTGGTGGACGGCGAGCTCGTGGTGGACCTGTCGGGCGGGCACACCTCGGTCGGCGGCCCGGCCTGGTCGCTGGACACGATGGTCGAGACCCGCTCCACGGTGAAGGCGCTCACCGCCCTGTGCCTACACGTGCTGGTCGACCGCGACGTGGTGTCGCTGGACGACCCGGTGCGGCGCTGGTGGCCTGAGCTCCGCGCCGACCCGCAGGTGCGCCACGCGCTGGCGCACCAGGCCGGCATCCCGGTCATCGACGCGCCGCTGCCACCGGGGGCGTTGGTGGACTGGGCGATCATGCGCGACGCCATCGCCGCCCAGGAACCGCTGTGGGCGCCGGGCGAGCGGCACGGCTACCACGGTGTCACGTTCGGGTGGCTGGTCGGCGAGGTGATCCGCCGCGCCGGGGGCACCACCGTGGGCGGGTTCCTGCGCCGGGAAGTGACCGGGCCGCTGGAGTTGGACTACTTCATCGGCACACCGAGGTCCGAGCACCGGCGGATCGCGCCGCTGCTGGCGCCCGCGCCCCCGCCACCCGGGGCGAAGGCAACCAGCTTCCTCGACACGCTCGACCCCGGGTCGCTGGCGGCGCGCATGTACGCCCCGGTGCTCCCGCCGATCGCGCCGCCGCCGAACACGCCGGAGTTCTGGTCGGCCGAGATCCCGGTGACCAACGGGATCGGCACGGCCCGGGCACTGGCGGTCATCTTCGGCGAGCTCGCCCGCGACGGCGGCACCCTTCTGGCCGCGGAGACCGTCGAGGCCGCCCGCGCCGAGCAGGTCGCCGGCCCTGACGCAGTCGTCGGCGTCGACGTGCGCCGGGCCCTGGGTTTCGAGCTTCCGGCCGCCTGGGCCGACGACGGACGGCCCCCGCACGCCTTCGGCCACTCGGGCGCGGGGGGATCGATCGCGTTCGCGGACACCGAGGCGCGCGTCGGGTTCGCCTACGTGATGAACCAGATCTGGGGTGGCGGCCTCGAACGCCGCGACCCCCGCGCCCCTGCGCTCATCCGGGCCACCTACGCGAGCCTCGGCGGCTGAGGTGGCGATGGATCTGTTGGGCGTGATCGTCATCCTCAACGGGGCACCGCGGTCCGGGAAGTCGAGCATCGCCCGCGCCATCCAGGCGACGTTCGACGGGCCCTGGATGAACCTCGGCGTGGACGCCTACGTGCTATGCGTGACACCCGAGCGGTACCGGCCCGGGATCGGGTTGCGGCCGGGCGGTGAGCGCCCCGACGTCGAGGCGCTCGTGCCGACGTTCTACGCGGCGTTGTACGAGTCGGTCGCGGCGCACAGCCGGCTCGGGCTGAACGTGGTGGTCGACGTGGGCCATCACGAGGGCTACTCGACGCCGCTCGGCATCCTCGCCGATGCCGCCCGCCGGCTGGAGGGCGTGCCCGCGTACCTCGTGGGGGTCCAGTGCCCGCTGGACGTGATCATGCAGCGACGGGACGCGGGGGAGGAGGGGCGGGGGAGCGGCTATGTGACCGGCGCCCCCGACGATCCCGCGCCGGAGCCGGTGCGTCGCTGGCAGCGCGAGGTCCACATCCCGGGCATCTACGACCTGGAAGTGGACACGTCGACGTCGACACCGGAGCAGTGCGCCGCGGCGATCCAACGCCGGCTGCAGGACGGGCCACCGCGGGCGCTGGGCCGGATCGCTGGCTCTGCCCCCTGACGCTCAGCGGCCTATGCGGGACGCTCGTAGACCGTGACGTGGCTGCCGCTCGAGGCCGTGAACGGGTCACCGGCCCAGCTGTCCCAGCGGGACCGGAGGCGTAGCCCGGCGAGCTCGGCCATCAGGTCGAGCTCGCTGGGCCAGGCGTAGCGGATCCGGACCGGTCGCACGCTCACGTTCTGGTTGCCGATCGTGACGTGCTGGGTGCGCACCCTCTGGGCGACGGGATCGTGCAGGCTCGCCTCGAGCATGACTTCGTCGACGCTCAGCCGCCGGGTCTGCAGCGATTGGCCGCGGTCGAAGCGCCCCGGATCGGGCACGAAGCACTCGAGCACGAACGCCCCGCCCGGTTCCAGGACGTCGGCCACCCGCCGGAAGCAGCGCACCTGGTCGGCCTGGGTGGGCAGGTTGAAGAAGGTGTTGAACACGACGTAGGCGACCCTGAACCTGCCCTCGACGGGCAGGTCGGCCATGTCGCCGATGGTGACCGGGACCTGGTCCCCGGCGGGCTTCGCCTGCAGGCGCGCCACCATCGCCGGGGAGGCGTCCACGCCCTCGACGCGCACGCCCCGGGCGGCCAGTGGCAGCGCCACCCGTCCCGTGCCGACGCCGAGCTCGAGCGCGCGGCCCGCGCCCGCCAGCGATGTCAGGAGGTCGAGCTGCTCCTCGGGGACCGCCAGGGCGTACAGGTCGTCATAGGCGTCGGCCCAGCGTTCCCCGTAGCCCTCGGCGGCGGTCTCGTCGGAGGTGCTCATCGCGTCATCCTCCACCGAGGGGCAGGTCCTTCGGCGAATGATTTCGGCGGCCGGGCTGGACCAGCAGACTTTTGGTGACGGAATCCGTCAGATATCGACGGATTCCGTCACCAGAATCGAGTCGACCGCGGTCACGGCCCGGCGGCGGGTTCCCGGCGGCCGCCACGCCACCGGACGGCGCTCGGCGTGTAGCCCGTCTGGCGCCAGGTTCGGTCGAGGCGGAACGGGCCCAGCAGCGTGTCGGTGCGCCAGCGTGGGAGGTCGTCGGCTCCGTAGCCCCGAGCGGTGGCCTCGGTCGCCAGGTAGCCGGCGGCGGCCGCCTGGGCGGCCAGGTAGTCGGGCGGGTGACCGAACCGCCGCTGGAAGCGGCGCACGAGCTCGGGCCCCGACGGTCCCACGGAGGCCGGCTGGTCGTGGCACCACCACTGGGCCGGACCCACCACCCCCTCGGCCAGGTCGCCCAGCCGGCGGCCGAACTCGTCGATGCCGGCGGCCACGCAGGCCAGCTGCCCGACCTCCCAGCCGGCCTCCCGCACCCGCCGCACGGCGGCCACGTCCTCGTCGAACGTGCCCACGAAGATCAGCGCCGCCGAGGCGAGCGAGCGGGTGGACGCCTCTGGAGCCGCCACGGCCGCGAGGTCGTGACCCTCGCGGACGGGTACGAGGCGAGACCGCAGGCCGCGCGTGTCGGCGCGCTCGCATCCGCCGGTCGAGACCTCGGCGGCGAACCGACCGCGCCCGGACACGACCACGACCTGCTCGAGCCCTGCGCCTGCCGCCAGGTCGACCGGCTGGTGGAGGTAGGTGGAGGCTGGCGCCACCACCGTGGCCAGCCCGTGTCTCGCCAGATCGTCGGCCGAGCCACCGTGATTCCACAGCACCCGCCCGGTCCCGCACACGACGGGGGCGACCCGGCGCACCGTCCCGCTGCCGTACGGGCCGAGGAGGACGTCGACCCCGTCGTCCAGCAGGGCCCGGTACGCAGCCACCGCCTGGTCGGCTGACCCCCGGTCGTCGACCACGACGAGGTCCACGCCGGAGTCGGAGGCCCACAGCTCGAGGCCGGCCTGCGCCTGGCGGGCCTGGACCGCGTAGCGGCCGGTGAGCCCCAGGGTGGCGCCAGCCCTCACTCGTCGTAGGGGCGCGTGATGACCTCGAGGAAATGGCCGTCGGGGTCGGGGAAGTAGACGCCGCGGCCGTGATGATCGCTGATCTCACCGGGTCGGGTGCGGCCGGGATCGGCCCAGTACGGCAGGTTGCGCTCGCGGATTCGCCCGAAGACCTCGTCGAACTCCGACTCGCTGATCAGGAAGGCGTAGTGCTGCGGGGTGATCTCGTGGTCGGCGCGGGCGAAGTCGAGGCTGACGCCGTTGATGTCCTCGACGGCCTGGAACGGGCCGAAGGGGACGGGGTCGGGCAGCCCGAGCATCTCGGCGAGGAACCTCGCCGATGCCTCGGGGTCGCGGGCAGTGATGATCGTGTGGTTGAACCGGACGGCCATGAGTCGAGCCTACGGACGCCCCGCCACAAACTGGTCGTACCTATGCGGCATATGACCGCACAGCTACGACCAGAACGACGGAGGCTGCGTTCCGGCGATGAGTCTCGGAGCGCCGGCTCGTCCATGGGAGAGGACCTCTGACGGAAAGGCAGACCCATGGGCATCACGTTTCCAGGCGAGTCGGCCGAGTACCGCGCGGCACGGGATCGGCTGCTCGAACAGGAGATCGAGCTACGCCGGGCCATGGAGGGCGTGGCGGCGGCGAGACGAAAGCTCCCCCCGGGCGGTGTCGTCCCCGAGGACTACGTCTTCCAAGGGGCAGATGCGAAGGGCGCGGCGACGGACGTGCGGTTGTCGGAGCTGTTCGCGCCCGGCGGCGACTCGCTCCTGATCTACAGCTTCATGTTTCCTCGTCATGCCACCGACGAGCGGCCCGGGCCGCGGGACGGCGAGACCGCGCTCCTGCCGCTGGCCGAGGGCCCGTGCCCGTCGTGCACGGCCCTCCTCGACCAGCTCGACGGCGCCGTGGAGCACGTCTCCCAGCGGGCCAACCTGGTGGCCGTCGCCAACGCCCCGTTGTCCCGGATCCTCACGTTCGCCCGCGAGCGGGGCTGGCGGCGGCTCCGACTCCTGTCATCGGGCGGCAACACCTTCAAGCGTGACTACCACGGAGAGACGCCCGACGGGCACCAGATGCCGATACTGAACGTGTTCCACCGCGACGGCGAGACGATCCGCCACGTCTGGGGCTCCGAGATGCTGTACGCGCCCACCGACCCCGGGCAGGATCCCCGCCATACCGGCACCGTCGAGCCGCTCTGGAACCTGTTCGACCTCACGCCGGAGGGCCGCCCGACCGACTGGAACGAGCAGCTCGCGTACGACTGATTCCGCTCACGGGGCGGCGCGCAGGCGCTCGACGTCGAGGAGGTGGTGGGTGGCGTCGTGGAGGGCGTGGCGCACGACCCAGTGCGCGTCGACCCTCTGACCGCCGACCGTGGCCCAGGCCGTCCAGGCTTCGGGGCTGAGCTCGGAGAGCCGATCCACCAGCGCCCGCGCCTCCCGATCGAGGCCGTCGGACGCGGCGACGGCGTCGATGCGTCGCGGTTCCGAGTGGAAACGGGGCTCGGGCGGCTCGCCGAGGTCGATGCCGGGCTGCCCGATGGCACTGTCGAGCGCGAAGCGCATCCCGAACAGCACCTCACGCACGTGATCGACG
>DASQUY010000386.1:0-2141 GCA_035641055.1 Acidimicrobiales bacterium
CCCCCGCCGTGCCGGCCGGGAATGACACACCCCATCGTTAGGGTGATGGTCACGGGTTCGTGATCGCCCGCCGGGCCCTCCGGCGCAGATCGCCTCTTGCACCGGCATCTGCACACCGGAGGCGGTCCGATGTCCCCCCACGTTCCCTCATCCCCCACCCGATCGCTCGCGGCCCACGTGGCCGCGGTCGATGCCGCCCTGGCCGGCCTCCGCGGCGCCGCCCCGGCCGGCGTCCTGCTCTCGGTGTCGGGGCCCCGGGCCCGCCCACCGGGTGAGCTCCGCCTCAAGCTCGTCGACGACGACGACCATCCCCTGCAGCACCTGTTGGGCTTCGTTGCACCCGACCGTTGGTCGGCGCTCGGCGTCTCGACCACGGGCCTGGCCCACGCGATCGACGACGAGGGCCGGGTCATGCGGCGACCCGACTCCCCCCGGGTGCGCATCACCGTGCTGCTCGACCGCACGGGCGGCGGGACGGGCCTTCTCCGCCGGGGCGACGAGCTGACGCCCCTGCCCGGGACGCCCGAGGGGATGGTGGCCGATGCCTGTCGCCGGGCCCTGGGGCTCCCCACGGCACCGCCGCCCGCCACCACCGTCGGATTGTGGACGGCCTGCTGGCTCGATCGGGTCGTCCGCGCCGGGTGTGCCGACCGGGGCGCCGGGAAGGCCGGCGACCCCCACGGGCAACGGTTCGACACCTGGGACGCCCTCGTCCAGCTCCACCCGGCGGAGTCGATCGTCCGGGGCCGCGGCGCCGCGTTGCCGGGCTCCTGCTCGGTCGCGGGGCCGGGCTCGAGCAACCCCCGCCCGGAGGCGCTGGCCCGGGCCACGTGGGCGCTCGCCGAGGCGTGGCCCTGGGCACGGCTGCGCGCCGATCCCGGGGTGCTGGACGTCCCCGACCCGCTCCCGGACCGGGGGGTGATCGCCTGGATGGACGACGGCATGTGGGCCCGCTGGCTACTGGCGTCCTTCCCCTCCCTCAGCGACCTGGCGGACGCCGGCGCCAGGCTGCTGGCCCCCGAGCTCGCCGATGCGGTGAGGCGGTCCGTCGAGGCGTTCGTCGACTAGAACGTTGGGTGACGGCTGGGTCGCTGGGGAGCGCCCGACAGCGAGGAAAGGCTGTTGGATGTTGCGGAATCATTGCGAAAGTGACAAACTGCTTTCACCAACCGATAGGACTGGTTCGCGCTGGGGCGCCCCCGGTTGCTCTCCTCTACCCACCGACGTCTTTGGCGCGCGCGCTGATTGAAGGAGCTCCCCCCTGATGTCCGAGGAGCGAATCGATCACCCTCCCAGTACCGCCGGCGGCGCGACGCGCCGCCGGCTGCTCCCACGGGCCGCCGTCGCCGGTGTGCTCGGCGCGGCCGTGCTCGTGGGTCCCGTGGTCCTCGCCACCGTGATCATCCCGGGTGAGAGCAGCGACGGGCGCGTCGAGGCAGGCGACGAGCCCGGGACGTCGCTCATCGGCCTGCGCAGCCCAACCAGCTCGATCGACCTCGACAAGGCCCACGCCCTGGCGCGGCGGCGCATCACCACGACCACCACGACGACCACTACGACGACCACTACCACCACGACGGTGCCGCCCACCACCACGACCACGGCGCCACCCACCACGACCACCGCGCCGCCACCCCCGCCCGCCACCGAGCCGCCACCCCCGCCGACCGAAGCACCGCCCCCGCCGGACAGCGGCGGTGGCTTCGGCGATCCCAACAGCTACGCCACGTGGGACGCGCTGGCGGAGTGCGAGTCGGGCGGCGACTGGCACATCAACACGGGCAACGGCTACTACGGCGGCCTGCAGTTCTCACTCGAATCCTGGCAAGCCGTGGGCGGCACCGGGTACCCCCACGAGCACTCCCGGGAGACGCAGATCGCCATGGGACAGCGGCTCTACGCCAGCTCGGGGTGGGGCGCCTGGCCGGCCTGTTCGGCCAAGCTGGGGCTGTACTGACCGAGTCTGGGCAAAGCTGGGGGGACGAAGGCGGCGCTGCCGGGGGCGTCGCCTTCGTCGCGTCCCGGCGCTCCCGTCACCGAGCTGGCGACCGGCAGGCGCGCTATGCCCCCGGGTCCGCCGCAGTTCGGACCCGGGGCCCGGTGCACACGAACACGCCGGTCTCCTTGCTGATCCGCAGGCG
>DASQUY010000387.1:0-18617 GCA_035641055.1 Acidimicrobiales bacterium
CCGCCGATCGGGCGGCGAGCGCCACCGTCAGGCCGAGCTCACCCACCGAGTTGTAGGTCGACGTGCGCAGCGCGCTGACGTCCGGTGTCGGCGCGTCAAGGACGTGAGGCGGCGGCGAGCGGAGCTGGCTCCACGGAGCGGCGGCCAAGCCTTCCGGGCGGGGGGCCGAGCGGCTCCATGCGCCCCCGGACGTCGCCACCGCCTCGAACGCCCGGCCCGTGGCGTCGACGAGGGTCTCCCGGCCCGCGAAGGCGGGCAGCACCGCGGCGCCCTCGACCGTCACCTCGCCGCCGGGCCAGCCCGGCGGGAGGAACGGGTTGCCCTCGGCGGCGCGCACCACGCCTCGGTAGGCGAACGAGCCGGCCCCCTCGAAGTCGAGGGCGGCCCGGCTGTAGGCCTGGGCGGCGGGCACGCGTTCGGGATCCGTCGGGGCGACCGTCGTCTCCGGCGGCTCGTCGGGGTTCGGCTCGGCCGACCCGCCACCGTCCCGCAGCGCCAGGCCCACACCCCCGGCCACGACCGCCGCCACCGCTAGCGCGGCCGCCAAGCGGCCCGGGCGCCGGGGCTGGCGGAGGACACGTGTCGGCGCGGTCCGGCTGCCCACCTCGTCGGGCTCCTCCGTCACCCGGGCCTCGATGGGGATGCGGGACTCATCGCCCACCAGGCCAGACTACGCTGGTCAAGCCGTCGATGGCGGGCGTCGTACGCCGTCCTCCAGCATTGCCGCTACCGCCATGATGATGTCGATGCTGCCGCCCGTGGGCTGGGCCGACGTCGCAACCAAGCCGGACCTCGACGCCGCCGTGGCCATCCTCCGCGCCGAGATGGCCGGGACGGAGGCCAAGATCAACGCCAACACGGAGCCGGCGCTGCGCAGCCAGTTGCGGGTCTTGGTGTTCGCCATCATCGGGGCGATGGCAACCCAGACCACGCTCACCCTCACGGTCCTGGCGCTGTTCGCCTAGGCGGGCGCATCAACGCCACCCACCCTGACCCTGCGGTGGTTGAGGACGCTCTGACGTCCCTAACGACCGCACGTTCTGCTAGCCGCTGGCGCTGCCCGACCCGCTACCCGATCCGCCCTCCGATCCGCTCCCCGATCCGCTGCCTGACCCCGACCCGCTGCCGGATCCCGACGGGCACGGGTCACTGCCGGACGCCGAGCCCGATCCCGACGCCGGGGAGCTCGCCGAGGCCGAGCCGGACGCACTCGCGGAGGCCGACACGCTCTCCGAGCCGTCGCAGCCGCCGACGTTGCGGACATCAGCCCCGTCGTCGTCGCCGCAGGCGGCCCCCAGCACGGTGAGCGCCAACGACAGTGCCGTGGCGGTGATGATTCGGTTCCGGCGCACAGTCCCTCCAGTGTCCGCGTGCGGGGCGCATAGTAGGCATGCTTATCACCCGACACAAGGACGGCTGGCCCCTCCCGGCTAGGACCCTGCACACGCGGGGCACAGGCCCCGGAACAGCACGGTCGCCTCGTCCACTTCGGCACCCGGGAGATCGGGGCGGAGGCAGGGCTTGCGACCGACCACGCACTCGACGTCCGACATCCGCCCGCACGACCGGCACAGGAAGTGATGGTGCCAAGGACGAGCGACCTCGTAGCGGGCGGCGCCCGGCGTGTCCACGGTGAGCGCCAGCCCGGCGGCCACCAGGTCGCGCAGGGCGTTGAACACGGATGCCCGCGACACGGACGCGCCGCCGGCCTGCGCCGCCTCCAGCACCTCCTCGGCGGTCCGGTGCCCGCCCAGCGACTCCAGCGCCGCCAGCACGGCGCGGCGGGCCGCGGTGGCCCGCAGGCCCGCCGCCCGCAGGCGGCCGGCGGTCTCGGCGCCGCCCTCCTCACCATGCGTTCTGGTCGTAGCTGTGCGGTTATGTGCCGGATAGCTACGACCAGTTCGGTTGGCCGGGGTCACACCAGCTGGGCCTGCACCATCCAGAGATGCTTCTCCAGGCCGTGCAGGATGCCGATCACGAGGTCCTGGGTCACCAGGTCGAGCTCGCCCAGCTCCTCGAGGCCCTCGCGGGCGGTGGCGATGGCGCGGCGGAGCTGCTCCTCGGTCACGCGCAGCACCTTGTCGCCGTCGACGAAGCCGTCGGGCGTCGGCGGCAGCTCGCTGGTGGCGACCGCCGCCGGGTGGCCGTCGACCGGGAACCCCAGGGCCACGGCGCGCTCCGCCACGTCGTCCGCCCAGCCGCGAGCGTCGTCGACGATGCGATCGAGCTGCTCGTGCACCGGCAGGAACGAGCGCCCGGTGAGGTGCCAGTGGGACTGCTTCCCGTTCAGCGCCAGCGCCGTCAGGTCGGTGAGCAGTGGCTGCAGATGCGAGGCCACCACTTGCCTGTGCTTATCGGCGCGGCCGGCAATGCCAATGGTCATCGAGACGTACCTCCACAGTCGTTGTTTGGACTCAATCTAAACAACAGCCGGGGGTTGGAGGATGTTCCCGACCCCTGCCTGTGGGTGAGTTGTGGGTGTCGCTGTGGAGAACTCGGCGCGATCTGGGGATGACGAAGAAAGTCTGGGGATGACCCTGGGGATTCAGAAATGTCCCTTGACGTGGGGTTTCGCGGCCCTCAAGATGCATGATGTTCGGCACGGCGACACGGGCAAGGGATCCGATCGAGGGTCACGGGCCCCAGGTTTGTGACCCGAGAGTGGGTCCGGCGCTCGAGTCAATGTGACGGACCGGAAGGAAGCCGATGGAGTCATCCGAGGTGGGGCGCCCACCGAGGTTGCATCCAGGCCGAGGCGGGCTCGACCCGCCGAGGCCGGCGCTCTTGGCGGCGCATCTCGTGTCGCCGGGAACGGCCTAGGCGTCCGACCGATGATTGGCCCCGAGCAGTGGACCGGCTGGCTCCGGTCTAACGCTCGGGGCCTTTCTTCGCTGGGCATGCAGGGTACCCAGCCGCCTTCGCGAAACGGTGGATACCTCCACTCGGGGGGTCCACCCCCCGAGCACCCCCCAGCGGCCGGCCGCCTCCCGGCGGCCGTCGTCCGGCGCTCGGTGCCTGGGGTCTACGTACGTAGGCGGCTGAGGCCGGCGACGTAGGACGGCGGGACCACGCGAAATGCGTAGGCCGCCCGATGCGGCGACCTACCTCAGAGGCGCACCGTGGTCGCATGCTCCTCCACGACCACATCGCCAAGACCCTCGTCGACGACCGTCGGCGCGAGCTCGAGAAGCAAGCGTCTCGCTGGTCGCTCGCCCGGCGCGCAAGCCGAAACCGGCACCGGCAGCAGCCCACCCGCCGGGCGGCGTCGGCGGGCCTGTAATCCGGCGTCAACCCCCCGGTCCGCCCCTACCCTCGGGGCCGATGCTCGTGGGACGAACCGGGTTGTCGCCCGTCATGGTGGGCCGAGCCGCCGAGCTCGACCAGCTGGCCGCCCTCATCGGCGCCCGCCCGAACCCCACGGTCGCCCTGGTGGCCGGCGAGGCCGGCATCGGCAAGACCCGGCTCGTGCAGGAGCTCGTTGCCCGGGTGCCGGCGGGCACGCTGGTACTCGCCGGACAGGCCGACCCCGGTGCCGAGAGCCGCCCCATGGAGCTGCTTCTCGACGCCGTGCGCACGGTGGCACAGGCGGGCCCCGAGGGTGAACTGGTCGACCTGACCCAGGCAGTCGAGGACATCTGTTGCGCCGCCGACGAGCGGGTCCGGGCCGGCGTCGAGTTGGTGCGGCGGCTCGCTGGCGGCCGGCCGGGCGTGGTGGTGTTCGAGGACCTCCACTGGGCCGACGCCGAGAGCCTGGACGTGTTCGAGCGGCTGGCCGAGCCGGGCGAGGGCCCGCTGCTGGTCGTCGGCTCGTACCGCCCGGACGGCCTGTCGCGCCGGCACCCCGCCGCCGACCTGCTCCCCCGGCTCGACCGGCGGCACACGGTCACGCACGTCCAGCTCCGGCGCCTCAGCCCCGCCGACGTCAGCGCCTTCCTCACCGAGGTCTACGGGCGCTTGCCGTCGTACCGGGTGGTCGACGCCCTGCACACCCGCACCGGCGGCAACCCCTTCTTCCTCGAGGAGCTCGTGGCCAGCGCCGGTGCCGCGCCCCTCGAGGACCTCGGCGAGATGCCGCTCCCCTGGACGGTGGCCGAGCTGGTGCGCGCCCAGGTGGACGACCTGGACCCCGAGGTCCGACGGGTCGTGAACTCGGCGGCGGTGCTGGGGCGCCGGGTGGCGTTCGACGTGCTGGCGAGCGTCACCGGCACATCGGAGGACGAGCTCATCGCCCTCCTGAGCGTCGCCGTCGACCGCGGCCTCCTCGTCGAGGTCGAGCCCGACGTCTTCGGCTTCCACCACGAGCTCGCCCGCGAGGCCATCCAGGGCACGCTCCTCGGCCGGAAGCACCGGCGCCTCCACGAGGCGGCCCTGGCCACCCTGCGGGAGCGAGGCAGCCGCGACCGCCTGGCCCTCGCCCTCCATGCCCGCGGCGCCGGCCGCTACGACGACATGGTGGCCGAGGCCCGGCTCGGCGCCCGCGATTCGCTCGCCCTCGGGTCGAGCTACCAGGCCCGCCACCTCGCGGAGATCGGGCTCAGCGAGGCCGACGACGACCCCGAGCTGCTGTCGCTGGCCGCCCGGGCGTCCTGGCTGGGCGGGTTGTACGACGACGCCACCGCCCACGGCGACCGATGGTTGCGGCTGGCCCGGGAGCGGGAGGACATCGTCGAGGAGGCCGCCGCCCTCGAGCTCCGGATCGAGGTCGCCCGCCTGGCCGGGCAGATGGAGGCGATGGGCGCCTTCACCGACCAGCTCGTCGACGTCATCGACCGGCTGCCGGCCGACGAGGCACGGGCCCGGGCGATGGCCGCGGTGGCCCGGTCGTACATGCTGCGCGGCCAGCCCGAGGCCACCTACGAGTGGGCGGACAAGGCGGCCGCCCTGGCCGAGGCCCACGACCTGGCGGACGTCCGCCGAGCGGCCGTCGTCGCCAAGGGCTCGGCGATGCTGGACAAGGCCGAGCGGGTCTCGGAGGCGCGGACCTTGCTCGAGGACGCGGCGGCCGAGGCCGAGCGCGCCGGCGACCACGTGTTGGCCGAAACGGCGCTCGGCGTCCTGGTGTGGACCGCCCGCCGCTGGGGTGACGTCGACGACGTGCGGGCGCTGATCGAGCGCATGCGTCAGCAGGCCGAGGCGGCGGGGTTCGAGGGCCTGGCCGACGTCGACCAGGCCTCGGCGGTGGCCAAGCTCGAGGCGGCCGAGGGCGATCTCGACGGCGCCATCGCCCATCTCGACGGCGCCCTGCGATCGCCGTTGATGCCGGTGGTTCCGGGCGCCGTCGCCTGGCTCGCGGTGCTGCGTGCCGGGTTGGCGTTGGAGGCGGGCGACCTCGACGACGCCGCCCGGTTCACCGAGGCCGCCAATCCCGGCACCGAGCGAACGTCGCACAGCGTGGTCGGCCTCGACCTCCATCTGGCCTGTCGGCGGGGTGACCGCGTCCGGGCCCGCGAGCACCTGGTCGAGCTGTTGCGTGTGCTCGCCCGGCGGGGCTTCGCCGAGCCGTCGCAGACCCACGACGTCCTGGCGGCGGCGTTGCGTGCCGGCCTGAGCGCCCGAGAGCTGCGCCCGCTGGCGGACTGGGCCGGCTGGTACGTCGGGCACCGGCTACCGGCCAGCGACGGGTGGCGACAGCTCCTCGACGCTCAGCTCGCCGAGGCCGAGGGGCGCCCCGGCGAGGCGGCCACGCTCTACGCTGCGGCCGCCGAGGGGTTGGGCCCGGAGTTCGACGTCCTGGCGGGTCACCGGGCCACGGCCCACGTCGGGGCCGCCCGCTGCCTCGTCGCCGAGGGGCGGCTCGACGAGGCCCGGGCTCACGCCGAGGCCGCCGCCCCCTTCCTGGCCCGCTGGCGGGGGTGGCGCGTCGACGAGCTGCGGGCGGTCGAGCGCCGGCTGGGGCTCGGTCCCGAACCGAGCGGTCCGGAGGCGCTGACACCCCGCGAGCGCGAGGTGGCGGCCCTGCTCGCCGAGGGCCTGTCCAACACCCAGCTGGCCGAGCGCCTCTTCATCTCGCCGCGCACGGCGGCCGTGCACGTGTCGAACATCCTCGCCAAGCTGGGCATGTCCTCGCGCACCGAGGTCGCGGCCTGGGCGACCCGGGAGGGTTTGGCGGAGGCGTGAGGCCGCCGTGGGTTGGGATCACGGCGCCGCCACCCGCGTCTGTCATCATGCGCCCATGCTCCAGATGTCGGTCACACACGCTCGCGTCTACCTCTCACAGCTGATCGACGAGATGCTCGAGTCCGGTGAGGTGGCCTACGTGACGAGGCGTGGGCGACCCGTGGCCGTTCTCGTCGATCCCGAGGTGTACGCCCGCCTCCTCGAAACCGCCGAGGGAGCCCGCGGCAGCCCGGCACCCTGAGCGGCGCGCTGCCGTCGAGTCCGACCGAGGCGCCTCACCCGGCCGTTGGCGGCGCCCCGTCCCAGGCGCGTTGCAGCAGGGCGCGCAGCGAGGCGGCGTCGGGCGGGCGCGGGTTGGTCGTGCCGGTCTCGGCCACGGCCCGCTCGGCGGCGAGGTCGAGGCCGTCGGCGGGCATGCCCAGCGCCGCCAGGCTGGCCGGCACCCCTACCCTCCGTCCGAGGCGCCACAAGTCCCCCATACCCGCCCGGCCGAGGGCGACGGCGACGGTCGCAGCCGCCTCGGGTGCCGCCTCGGCGTTGTAGGCGAGCGCGTGCGGCAGCACGACGGCGTTGACGTCGGCGTGGACCAGGCCGAACGTGCCGCCGAGAACGTGGCAGAGCTTGTGGTGGAGCGCGGTCCCGGCGACGGCGAACGCCGCCCCGGCGAGGTAGGCGCCGTACAGCAGCCGGCCGCGGGCGTCGAGGTCGCCAGGATCGTCGACGGCGGCCGGCAGCGCGCCCGCCAGGGCCTCGACCCCGGCGGCGGCCTGGAGCTGCACCACCGGGTTGGTGCCCGGGGCGTACAGCGCCTCGACGCAGTGCGCCAGGGCGTTGAAGGCGCTGGCGGCCGTGACCGCCGGCGGCAGGCCGACCGTGAGCTCCGGGTCGTAGACGACCACGCGCGGCAGGGCCCGTGGGTCGCGGCCGGTCTGCTTGTGCTCGCCGGTGATCCCGTAGATCGGCGTCACCTCGGAGCCCGAGTAGGTGGTGGGCACGGCGACGATCACGACCGGCCCCTCGGCGTCGTCGCCGACCGCGACGGCCTTGGCGAGGCCGATCGCCGAGCCCCCACCGACCGCCACCACCCCGTCGGCGCCCGCCTGGCGGGCGGCGCGGTGGGCCGCCGCGGCCAGCTCCTCCGGCACGTGCTGGCGCACGTCAGTCAGGTGCCCGGCGAACCGGGGGCCAAGGTCGTCGGCCACCCGCTCGCCGACGACCTTCGCCGACCCGCCCGCCACGACGAGCGCCCGCTCCAGCCCGAGGGCCGTCACCTCGTCGGCCACGCGTCCCACAGCCCCGGCGCCGAACACGACCCGTCCCGGCAGCGCCTCGTGCGTGAACGGCTTCACCCGTCCCCACCCCCCGTTCTGGGTGCAGCTGTGCGGTCATATGCCGCATGGCTGCTCCCAGTTCGCGTCGCTTCGAGCCGGCGCAGCACGGTCAGCTCCTCGGGGGTCGGCGGCGGCGTGGTCGCCAAGTCGTCGGCCACCCGCAGGTCCCACCCCGTGGCGGCGCGGGCGGCCTCGACCGACGCGTCCGGATGCAGCCGGGTGAGGACCAGCTCGCCGGCGTCGGGATCACGCTCCAGCACGCCGAGGTCGGTGATGACCGTGGTGACCCGCTCGCCGGTCGACGTGCGGAAGCCCACCCGCTCGACGAACGTGCGTCGCGACTGGCGCACGACCACGATCACCCGCCGGCACGACGCCGCGATCTCGGGGGCGCCGCCGGCGCCGGGCAGCCGGACCCGGGGGGCGCCGTAGGGACCGATCACCGTGGTGTTGATGTCGCCGCCGCGGTCGAGCTCGGCGGCGCCGAGGAAGCCCACGTCGATGCGCCCGGCCTGCAGCCAGTAGTTGAAGATCTCGGGCACGGACACCACGGCGTCGGCGGTCTCGGCCAGCTCGCCGTCGCCGATCGACAGCGGCAGGGTGCGCGGCTTGGCGCCGATGGTCCCCGACTCGTACACGAGCACGAGGCGGGGGGCGTGGGTGAGGCGGGCCAGGTTCGCGGCCGTCGACGGCAACCCGATCCCCACGAAGCACACCTCGCCGTCGGCGAGGCCGCGCGCCGCCGCGACCGTCATCATCTCGTCGGCGCTCCAGGCGCCGTCGTCGACACCGGGGGTGGTCACGCGGCGCCCTCGGCTTGGCGCCCCGCCCGATCGGTGAGGCAATGACGAACGCTCGCCGCGGCCCGAGGCAATGACGAACGGAATCCGTCAGCCATTGCCTCGAGCTCGTCGTGGCGTTCGCTATTGCCTCGCCGGGACGGCTGGGTCACCGCGCTCAACCCTCCGCGGTGCCTGCGAGCCACGGGTAGCGGGCGGTGTCCTTCCCGGCGTAGTCGGGGTCGAGGTAGATGAACACCCGCTGGATGAGGAAGTCGCGGATCTCGAAGACGTCGCACCAGCGGCCCGCCGCCCACTCCGGCGCCCCGGCGCGCCAGGGCCCGTCCCTGTGCTCGCCGTGGCTGGTGCCCTCGCACACCACCACGTCGCTCCCCGAGAACACCCAGTTGAAGTGCGAGTAGTGGTGCACGATCTCCTTGATCGTGCCGCCGACGTCGGTGAACAGCCGAACGATCTCCTCCTTGCCGTTCGCCAGGCCCCACTTCGGGAAGTACACCTGGGCGTCGTCGGCGAACAGGTCGAGGATGCTGCCGCCTGTCGACGTCTCGCCGCCCCGGTCGAACGCCTTGAGGTACTCCAGCGCGACGGATTTGCGCTGCTCGTCGGTCATGGTCTGCGTGGCGATCGCCATCGGATGTCCTCCCGGTCAGCCTCAGCTCGGCACGAGGTCGAGCACGTTGCGTTGCATCCAGTCGAGGAACGTGTCGCGGTCCCGGCTGATGGGGTCCCACGCCTCGTAGAAGGCGTTGTCCCGATCGGAGTAGCCGTGGGCGTAGCTGGGGTGCGAGCCGCCCGGCACCTCGGCCACCGCCGTTACCACCCAGGCCGGCAGGACCACCGCTCCGGGCCGCGGCTCCAGGACGTCCACGATCTCCTCGACCGTCACCACCGCCCGCCGCGCCGCCAGCACCGCCTCCTTCTGCACGCCCGTGATGCCCCAGTAGCAGACGTTGCCGGCCCGGTCGGCCTGCTGCGCATGGACGATCGTCACGTCGGGCCGCAGGGAGGCCACGGCGCTGAGGCTCTCACCGGTGAACGGGCAGTCGATGGGGGCCACGTTGGCCGTGTGCGTGACCAGGTCGGTGCCGGCGTAGCCCCGCAGGACGGCGAACGGCAGCCCGGCGGCGCCCGCGGCGTAGCGGTTGGCCATCCCGGCGTGGCTGTGCTCTTCGATCTCCAGCGGGCGCGGCCAGCCGTGCTCGATGGCGTCGCGGAACCGGTGCAGCGAGCCCACCCCCGGGTTGCCGCCCCACGAGAACACCAGCCGCCGGGCCACCCCCATCCCGATCATCTGGTCGTAGAGGAGGTCGGGGGTCAGCCGCACGAGCGTCAGGTCGCGGCAGCCCTGGCGCACGACCTCGTGGCCGGCGGCGAACGGGATGAGGTGCGTGAAGCCCTCGAGGGCCAGGGTGTCGCCGTCGTGCACCGTGGCGGCGACGGCGTCGGCGAGGCTCGTGATCTCGGCCACCCGTCAGTCCCGCCCGTAGAACGAGGGGAGCTCGGCGTCGACGTTGACCCACACCGAGTGCGCCTCGGTGTACTCGTGCATCGCCTCGAAGCCCATCTCCCGGCCGTAGCCCGACCGGCCCACCCCGCCGAAGGGCGATCCGGGATTCACCCGCTTGTAGGCGTTCACCCACACCATGCCCGACCTGATCGCCCGGCCCACCCGGTGGGCCCGGGAGAGGTCCCGGGTCCACAGGCCCCCGCCCAGGCCGTACTCCGTGCCGTTGGCCAGGGCGATCGCCTCGTCGTCGCTGCGGAAGGTCGTGACGGTCACGAACGGCCCGAAGACCTCCTCCTGGCTGACCCGGCTGGACGGATCGGCCCGCACGACCGTGGGCTCCACGTAGCAGCCCCGCGCCAACGGGGCAGTCCCGGGCGCCTCGCCGCCCGTGAGGACCCCCGCGCCCTCGTCGAGCGCCACCTTCACGTAGCTGAGCACCCGGTCGCGGTGCAGGGGCGAGGTCAGCGGACCCATCTCGGTGGCGGGATCGAGTGGGTACCCCAGCCGGATCGAGCGGGCCAGGGCCACGAAGCGGTCCAGGAACTCGGTGGCGATGTCCTCGTGCAGGATCAGCCGGCTGCCGGCGATACAGGCCTGCCCCTGGTTGTGGAAGGCCGCGAAGGCGGAGCCCCCCACCGCCGCCTCGAGGTCGGCGTCGGCGAACACGATGTTGGCGCCCTTGCCGCCCAGCTCGAGCTGGACGCGCTTGAGGTTGCCGGCCGAGGCCTCGACGATGCCCCGGCCGGTGGCGGTCGACCCCGTGAAGGCGATCTTGGCCACGTCCGGGTGCTCGGCCAGGCGCTGGCCGGCAGTGGCGCCGTAGCCAGGCACGACGTTGACGACCCCGGCCGGGATCCCGACCTCGGCCGCCAGCTCGGCGATGCGCAGGGAGGACAGCGGGGTCAGCTCGGCCGGCTTCAGGACGACCGTGTTGCCGGCGGCCAGGGCCGGCCCCATCTTCCAGCTGCAGAACATGAGGGGGAAGTTCCACGGCACGATCTGGCCGACGACGCCGAGCGGGACGCGCTCGACGTAGTTGAGGAACCCCGGCTCGACCGGGATGACCGAGCCCTGCACCTTGTCGGCCATCCCGCCGAAGTAGCGGAACGTGGCGGCGGTGCGGGGCACGTCGAGGCCCCGGGTGTCGCGCAGCGGATGGCCCGTGTCGAGGCTCTCCAGCTCGGCCAGCTCGTCGGCGTGGCCCTCGATGGCGTCGGCGAGCCGCAGCAGCAGCCTTCCCCGCTCGGCCGGGGGAGATGCCGACCAGGCGGGGAACGCGGCGGTCGCTGCTGCCACGGCTCGGTCGACGTCCTCGGCCCGCGCCTCGGCCACCTCGGCCAGCACCGAGCAGTCGTGCGGGTTGAGCACCTCGAGGGTGCCGCCGCCCAGGCTCTCGACGAACTCGCCGCCGATGAAGAGCTTGGTCTGCACCTCCCGGGCCCCCCTGCGCCTAGAAGTCCGCCGGGTAGGTGGGCGCCCGGCCCTCGGCGATCATCCGGGGCAGCTCGGGGGAGCCGTTCTCCCAGACCAGCAGCATCGACCGCTTCGGGCTGTAACCCTGGTGGCGGATGTCGGCCGGCATGGCGGCCACGTCGCCGGCCTTCATCACCACCCGGGCGCGGCGGGCCCCGGTCTCCTTGTCCGCCACCTCCCACTCGATCTGGTCGGAGAGCTGCACGAACCACTCGACCCGGTCGTTGCCGTGGACGATCGGCAGGATGTACTCCTCGGTCGTCGGGCAGTAGAGGCTGTTCTTGCACACCGACACCACCGAGGGGTTCCACGTGACGTCGGAGCGCGACAGGTAGGCGAACAGGTTGAACGCCGACACCTCGTCCTCGAAGCCGGGCTCGGCGCGGATCTCGGGCTCCGACTGGTCGACATCGGCGAACATGCGGTTGATCGGGTGGGTCTCGTCGGTGCGGAGCGGTTCGTCGGCCGGCAGGCCGACCATGCGCTGGGCGGTGACCCGCCGACGCGTGACGGCGTCGGTGTTGCTGCCGGACTTGTCGCCCCACGGGGCGCCGGTCTCCTCGGGCGAGGCGAACGGGTCGAACCCGTCGTTGGTCCAGTCGTCGAGCATGGCCACGAACGTGGCGTAGATCTCCTCGTGCGGGAAGTTCTCGAGGTGGTCGAGCTCGGCCCGGCGGTAGGAGTCGTTGAACGTGCCGGCGAACAGGTCGACGTTGCCGTAGTGGTTGATGGTGCCGATCACCTCGTCGAAGTTCACGACGCCGTAGAAGAACTGCCAGGCGACGTCCCGCTGCATGGCCCGCAGGAAGGCGTCGATCGACATGATGTGGCTGCCGGTGGGCCAGCTGATGTGGGCGAAGTACTCGTCCCGGCTGAACGTCAGCTCGCCGAGCGAGAAGCTCCGGTACCCGTGCGCGTTGGGCTCGCCGGCGCGGACCTCGGCGGGAGGGGTGGCGGTGTCGGTCATGGTCGCGGCTCCTGGGCTCAGGCGGTCTGGCAGATCTCGGCCCACCGGTAGACGGTGTCGTCGCCCTCGATGGTCTGGAGCAGGATCACGGCGGGCTCGCCGGCGCTGAAGCGATAGGCGGCGCCCGCCGGCAGCAGTGACATGTGGCCCCGCGAGGCGACGATCCGGCCCATCGGCCGCCCCTTCGGCTCGCCGTCGAGGCGCACGGAGCCGGCCTTGTCGTCGGGGACCGGCGGCGCGTCGAGCTTCACGAGCTCGACCGTCACCGTGCCGTCCATCACCAGCGCGAACTCGTCGTGGGCGGCGGTGCGCCACTCGGACGTGCCCTCGGCCCGGATGACCTCGAGCACGTACTCCTGGTTCTTGGCGACGGCGATCTTCTGCCAGGCGGTGGCGTTCGCCGCCACCTCGAACATGTTGGAGAACGTGTAGTGCTTGGGGTCGTCGTCGATCGCCTCGACGCTCCCCTTGTCGTAGTCGAGCAAGCTGCCGAACCGGGTCGTGTACTGCGGCATGCGGCCGATTGTGGCACACTTCGGTCGCAATGTGAACAGTCGTGCGTATAGCGAACACCTTCATGGTAGAACTAGGCTGCTCGGCGTGACGACGGAACACGTTCAGTCCCTCGAACGGGGCCTGGCCGTGCTGCAGGCGTTCTCGCGGGAGCACCCCCGCCTGACCCTGTCGGAAGTCGCCAGGCTGACCGGCCTGACCCGGGCGACCGCCCGTCGCGTACTGCTCACGCTCGAGAACATCGGCTACGCCCGCTCCAACGGCAGGGGCTTCGAGCTGACACCCAAGGTGCTCGACATCGGCTACGCCTACCTGTCGTCGCTGGATCTTGCCTCGATCGCCCAGCCGGCGATGGAGGCCCTGGTGGAACGGACCCACGAGTCGTGCTCGGCGGCGGTGCTCGACGGTGCGGAGGTCGTCTACGTGTGCCGCGTGCCCACCAAGCGGATCATGACCATCTCGCTCGGCCTCGGCTCGCGGCTGCCCGCCTACGCCACCTCGATGGGCCGGGTGCTGCTGGCCGAGCTGAAGCCCGACGAGGTCGACGACCTGCTCGGGCCGGGGCCCCTGGAGCCGATCACCGAGCGCACGATCAGGCGGCGCAACGAGCTGCACGAGGAGCTGGCGCGGGTGCGGCGCCAGGGGTGGGCGCTGGTCGACCAGGAGCTGGAGCACGGCCTCCGGTCGATCGCCGCGCCCCTGCGCGACAAGGGCGGGCGCGCCATCGCGGCGCTGAACGTGTCCAGCCACGCCGGGCGGGTCAGCCTGGACATCATCCGCAAGCAGTTCCTCCCCGATCTGTTGCGCACGACGGAGCTGATCAACACGCAGCTGGCGAGGCGCTGATGCCCCGGCCGCGTTCCACCGCGGAATCCGGCCCTGGGGGCGACCAGTTGTCGCGGAGGAACCCGGTGGTGGCCGCGGTGGTGGCGTTTGCCGACGAGCTCAGGGCCGGTGGCGTGGACCTGCCCACGAGCGCCGTGCTCGACGCGCTCGGCGCTCTGACCCATGTCGACGTGACGTCACGCGAGGAGACGCGGCTGGCCCTGGCGACGACGTTGGTCAAGCGCGCGGAGGACCTCGGCGTCTTCGACGCCACTTTCGACCGCTGGTTCGCGGCGCTGCCGCCGAGCGCCACAGATCCGGTGACGGAGTCGGTTGAGGATCAACCGATTCCGTCACCAGAAGGCGCGGAGGCCCTCCGGGACCGCCTCGCCGACGCGCTCGCCGGCGGCGACGCCGCCGGGCTGCGGCTGCTGGCGGCGCGCGCCGTGCGGCGCTGGGCCGGGATCGACCAGCCCGTGGCCCAGGGCGACCGCTACCACCTCCAGCGCGTGCTCCGGGGCCTCGACCTCTCGGCCGTCGGCCACGAGGCGCGGCGACGGGCGCGGGCCGGTCAGGCTCAGAAGGACGCCCTCCAGGACCGCCTGACCCGCACCGAGATCGAGGCGCTGCTCGGGCGCTTCCGCCGGATGCTCGCCGACGAGGTCAGGGCGCAGCGCGCCCCGGAGGACGGGTGGAGGCGGGGCCGCCTCGACGAGGTCGAGTTCCTGCGGGCGTCGACCCAGGAGCTGCGCGCCATGCGGGCCGCCGTGCGGCCACTGGCCCGGCGGCTGGCAGCCAGGGTGGCCCGCCAGGAGCGGCACCGCGCCCGCCATGGACGTCTCGACATGCGCCGCACGCTGCGACACTCCCTGCAGAGCGGCGGTGTTCCGCTCGACCCTGCCTACCGCCACCGCCCCCGGACCCGCCCGGAGCTGTGGCTGCTCTGCGACGTCTCGGGGTCGGTGGCCGAGTTCTCGCGGTTCACGCTGGCGTTCGTCTACGCCCTGCACGAGGAGCTCGCCGGCCTGCGCACGTTCGTCTTCGTCGACGACGTCGACGAGATCACCGACCTGCTCGACCGCCGGCTGCACGACGTCGACCCGTTCGGCCTGCTGGTCCGAGCGTCGGCGTCGCGGTCGCATCATCGCAGCGACTACGGCCGGATGTTCCGCCAGTTCGTCGACGCCTACGGCCGCGAGCTCACGCCGCGGGCCACGCTGATGATCACCGGGGATGCCCGGAGCCACCACCTCGACCCCGGCCTCGACGCCCTGCGGACGCTGGCGCACCGGGCTCGCCGGGTCTGGTTCCTCAACCCCGAGCCGCAGCACCGCTGGGACCAGGGGGACTCGGTGGCGTCGCTGTACGGGCTGTGCTGCGACCGCATGGCCGAGGTGCGCAACCTGGCCCAGCT
Organism: Acidimicrobiales bacterium; assembly: GCA_035641055.1. Lineage (GTDB taxonomy): Bacteria > Actinomycetota > Acidimicrobiia > Acidimicrobiales > VFJN01 > DASQUK01. Next base: position 14,948 of record DASQUY010000387.1, read on the forward strand.
CGGCGACTGCGTCTCGCAGCTGCTCTGAAGCGCAATGTTCTCTGCTCGGGCAGTAGGTTTCGGCCCGATGGTCGTGGAGGTCCTGGGCATCAGGTTCGCGACGGCGGAGCGCTTCGGCCCGCCGCAGCTGCTCCCGTGGACGGGCGATCACCTCGGGCGCTTCGGCGACGCCTGTCCGCAGCCGCCGGGCGAGGTGTTCATGGCCTCGGACATGACCCAGTCCGAGGACTGTCTCTACCTGAACGTGTGGACCCCGTCGCGTGACGGCTCCCGGCCCGTCATGGTCTGGATCCACGGTGGTGGGTACCGCCAGGGGTCGGGCGACCACTTCCTCAGCCGCGGCCACGTGCTGGCCGAGCGCGGCGACGTCGTCGTGGTCACGTGCAACTACCGGCTCGGCGCGCTCGGCTTCGCCGGCGGGACCAACTGCGGCCTGCTGGACCAGCAGGCGGCGCTTCGGTGGGTGCGCACGAACATCGCCGACTTCGGCGGCGATCCGGCCAACGTCACGCTGTTCGGCGAGTCGGCCGGCGCCGGGTCGGTCGGCATGCAGCTGGTGATGCCGAGCTCGGCCGGCCTCTTCGAGCGGGCGGTGATGCAGAGCGGCGCCGGCCGGCCCAGCTCGATGGAGAAGGCGCAGGAGCGGTGGTCGCTCCTCGAGCGCGAGGTCGGCGGGCCGCTGCCGGACGCGTCGGCCGACGACCTCGTGGCTGCGCAGCTGCGCATCGAGGCCGCGCAGCGCGGCGCGATGGTGTTCGTGCCGACGGTGGACGGCTCGGTCGCGGTCGACGGTGCGCCGCACGCCGACGTGCCGCTCGTCCTGGGATCCAACGTCGACGAGTGGAAGCTGCTCGGGATGCGGGACAAGCACCGCCTCGACCTCTCCGAGGAGGCGATGCGGGAACGGGTCGGCCACCACGCCGACACCCTCGTTCCCGCCTTCACCGACGCCCGCGCGTCGCGCGGCGAGCCGGTGACGCCGGCGGAGCTCTGGTACGCGATCGAGACCGAGCGCTTCTTCCGGGTGCCGGCGCTCGCCTTCGCCGACGCCCACACCGCGGTCGCGGCCGCGTACGTCTACCTGTTCGGCTGGCGGTCGCCGCTGCTCGACGGCTGGCTGGGCGCGTGCCACGTCCTCGAGATCCCGTTCGTGTTCGGGTTGCAGGGCAGCGAGAACCTCGCCTACCTGACCGGGAGCGGCGCGGACGCCGACGCGTTGTCGGCCGAGATGCTGGGGCGGTGGGTGTCGTTCGCGAACGGCAAGGAGCCGTGGGAGCCGTACGACGTCGCGACGCGCCCGACGATGTTCTTCGGCGCGCCGCACGAGTGCGGCATGCAGGACGACCCGCGGGCGGCGGAGCGCCGGGCGGTCGCCGACGCGTACGGGTTCTAGCTCGCGACCCCGGGGAGGCGTTCCGGGGCCGCCCGCATGCCCCCGGAACCGCGCCTCCCCGCCCGTGTCTAGATCGCCTCAGGCACCCCGGGCGTTACAGGCCGCGGCGATCAAATTCCTGCCGCTGTCCCCTCAGACCTGAGGCTCAGCTGGCCTGGCCCCCACGAGCGTTTGACCGGCCGTCCACGGGCCCAGGCGCGCTCAGGGGCTCGACGCCGGGGCCACCGGAAGCCGCCGCGCCCTCGTCCCCGCTGGGCGCCTTGGTCGTGGTCGTCGTGGAGCTCGGTGGTTGGGTGGTCGTCGTGGAGCTGGCCGGCGGGCTCGTCGTTGTCGTCGTGGTGGTGGTGCTCGCCGGCGTGGAGCTGCTGGTCGTCGCATCCCCTGAGCCTTCGGCCTCGGCGGCCGTGGTCGTGGTGGCGTGGGCGGGCACGCTGGACGAGTCGGCCCCGGCGTCGTCGGGCCCCGTCGCCCCGGGGTCACCCGGCGGTCCGCCATCGGCGCCGGGAGCGGGCACGGCCCCGGGACGGTCCCGCGGTTCCTCGCCGGCCGTTGCCCCGATGCCGTCGGCGGACGTGTCGCCGGTCTCGGCCGACGGGGCCTGCTCCTCCTCGACGGCGCGGTCACGATCCGTGATGGCCGGAACCACCACTGTGGCGACGATGCCGGTCGTGGCGGCAGCCGCGGTCACCCCGAGCGCCACCACCGTCGTGACGGCGGCGGCCTTGGCGGCCACGATGCGTCCCGCCACGCGCCCGGCCCGAGCGGCCGTGGGCGCGGCCGACGCCGGGGGACCGGCCATGTGGGCCGGGCTTCCGACCCTCCTGCCGTCGTGGTCGATGACTGCTCGCATGCGGGCGACGACCTCGTCCTCGGCGGCCAGCTCGTCGGTCGTGCCGGGACCTCGGGCCGAGCGGACCAGGCTCGCCATCGGGCCGTACCACGCGGGCGCGTCCTCGGAGGCGAGGGTGCCCGCCCACAGCCGGCGGGCGCGCGCCGGATCGAACTCCGCCACCTCCGTCCAGCGCCGCTCCTCGGGAGTCACGTGACCAGCGCCTCCTCGACGCCGTCCTCGACGGCAGCGGACGCACCGACGCCCCCGTTCGACTCCCCGTCGCCATTGCCGAACCTGCCCGCCAGCCGCCTCAGCGCCCGGTGGCAGAGCACGCGCACCGAGCCCGGCGAGCGGCCCATGATCTGCGCCACCTCGGGCACGTCGAACCCGCCGACCACCCGCAACAGCACGACCTCGGCTTGGTCGGGAGACAGGTCGGCGACCAGCATGTCGACTGCGGCCTGCGCAGAGAGCCGGTCGAGCACCAGCCACGACGGATCGCCGCCGAGCCCTCGCTCGACGATCCCGTCCAGGCGCTCGTGCGGAACGGGGTCGGTGCGGCGGCGGGCGCGGCGGCGGCGGTGGTCGATGAGCCGGCGCCGTCCGATCGTGAACAACCAGCTGCGGAAGCCGGCCTCGTCGCCCTCGAACCGGGTGAGCCGCCCGGTGACGGCCACCCACACCTCGCCGGCGAGGTCGTCGGCCATGCCCGGCTCCTGCGCCCGCAGGTAGCGAAGGAGCGGTGGCTGGTAGGCGCGGAACAACTCGGCGAGCGCCCACTGCTCGCCCCTACCAGCCGCACCCAGCACGGACGGGAACCCCAGGTCATGAATCGTCTGCGTGGGCGCGAACACTACTGCAAGGGGGGCGGGACCGCGGAGAGAGGTCGCTTACCGTTTCCGGGCCACTCCCTCGTAGGTGTAGGTGTACGCCCGTGGCCCCGGGACCTTCGGGTGGTCGAGGCGCTCGAGCTCGAGGCCGGCGTCCGTGATCAGGTCGTCGATCGGCCGGTTGAGGTGGCACCCACCGGCCACCCGGCGCTGGAGGGGCGTGAGTCGGTCCTGCCAGCGGGCCACCCGGGCCTCCGGCGCCTGGCCGTGCTCGACGAAGTGCAGCGCCCCGCCCGCCCGCAGAACCCGGCGGACCTCGCCGAGGGCGCGGGCGACGTCGGGGATGGTGCACAGCGTCCACGTGCTGAGCACGTGGTCGGCGCTGGCGTCCTCCAGCGGTAGCTCCTCGCCGTCGAGGGCCACGTGCTCAACCGGCACCGGGCTGGCCGCCACCCGCGCCTCCGCCAGCTTGCGAGCCACCGACGACGGCTCCACGGCCCACAACCGCACCACGCCCTCCGGGAAGTGCGGGAGGTTGCGGCCCGAGCCGAAGCCGATCTCGAGCACCTCACCGTCGAGCCCGGTGGCCGCCCGCTCCCGCAGGCTCTCGAACGC
>DASQUY010000388.1:0-2145 GCA_035641055.1 Acidimicrobiales bacterium
AGCGCCAGCTCGGCGAGCCGGTCCGCCACGTCGGCGGCGTCGACCGGCTGGAACCGGAACCCGGCCGGGAGCGGCGCCACGGGCAGCTTGGCCAGCGCCCGCGCCACGGTCATCATCAGCTGGTGGAACTGGGTGGCGCGCAGCGTCGTCCACGGCACGCCGGAGCCGGCCACCACGCGCTCGGCGGCCAGCTTTGAGGCGAAGTAGGCGAACATCGCGCGGTCGACGCCGCTGACGACCGGGACCCGGTCGGCACCGACGACCGAGACGTTCACCAGGTGCCGCACGCCGGCCCCCGATGCGGCGCGGACCAGGTGCCGGGCCTTGTGCTCGTCGCCCTTGCTGGCGCCGGCGCAGTGCACGACGACCTCGACGCCGGCCACCGCGGCGTCGACCCCCTCGCCGCTGTCCAGGTCGCCGGCCACGAGCTCGACGCCGTCCGTGCCGTCGCGGCGGTGCCGGCTGAGCACCCGGACGTCGTGCCCGGCGTCCCGCAGCCGCGCGACGACGAGCCGCCCCAGGGTGCCCGTGCCGCCGGTGACCAGAATTGGTGGTGCCATGTCCGTCTCCTCGTCACGTCCGTCGCGTGTTGGGTGTCACTCTGTATGACAGCCGGGAACGCGAGGATGTGACCGATGCACGAGGCCGAGTGGCTCGCCGAGCGCTTCGAGGAGCACCGGGGCCACCTGCGGGCGGTGGCCTACCGGATGCTCGGCTCGCTCAGCGAGGCCGACGACGCCGTCCAGGACGCCTGGCTGCGCGTCAGCCGGGCGGGAGCGGACGAGGTCGACAACGTCGGCGGCTGGCTGACCACGGTCGTCGCCCGCGTCTGCCTCAACATGCTGCGGTCGCGCAACGCCCGGCGCGAGGAGTCCCTCGGCGTGCGCCTCCCCGACCCCGTGGTCAGCCCCGAGGGCCAGCTCCAGCCCGACGAGGAGGCGATGCTGGCGGACTCCGTCGGCCTGGCCCTGCTGGTCGTGCTCGACACCCTGTCGCCGGCGGAGCGGCTCGCGTTCGTCTTGCACGACATGTTCGACCTGCCCTTCGAGGAGATCGCCCCCATGGTCGGTCGCTCTCCCGTGGCGGCCAGGCAGCTCGCCAGCCGGGCGCGGCGGCGGGTCAAAGGCGCGGAGGTCCCGGCGCCCGACCCCGACCTCGCCCGCCAACGCGACGTGGTCGACGCCTTCTTCCGGGCGGCCCGCGGGGGCGACTTCGACGCCCTCGTCGCGGTGCTCGACCCCGGCGTCGTGCTGCGGTCAGACTTCGGCGCCAGGCGGCCAGCCGCCCCCAGGGTGACCCGCGGCGCCGCCGCCGTCGCGAGGCAGGCGCTCATGGCCGCGCTCCCGACCGCCCGGGTGCACCCCGCGCTGGTGAACGGCGCCGCCGGCGTGGTCATCACCGTGGACGGACGGCCCTTCGCCATCATGGGCTTCACCGTCGCCGACGGCAGGATCGTCGAGATCGACGCGATCGCCGACCCCGAACGCGTCAGAGCGGTCGCCGCGACCGTGCTCGGCGGCGAATAGCCGGCCGGCCGGCCGGCCGGGCCGGTTCACTCCTCGATGATGGAGAGGATGTTGCCGGCCGGGTCGCGGAACCAGGCGACCGGGTGCACCTCGGGCGTGCGGTGGATGCCCCTGGCGTCCGTCTTCGGGGTCTCGTAGTGCTCGAAGCGGACCCCGCGGGCGGTGAGCTCGTCGACCGCCCGCTCGATGTCGGCGACCAGGAAGTTGAGGATCGTGAACTCCGCCGGCCGGTGGTCGGGCTTGGGGTAGACCATGACCCTCGTCCCTGACCCCAGGCGCAGCTCCAGGCCGGCCGGCACGTCGGCGCCCTCCACGCCCAGGGGCGCGTCGGCGACCTCCAGGCCGAGGGTGGTGCCGTAGAACTGCTTGGCGCGGGCCACGTCGTCCACGGCAAAGCCCGGGAAGGCCTTGGCGTCCTTCAGCATCTGGCGGCTCCTCCGCCGGCGGTCTCGGTGGGCACCGGCAACGGCGCGATCATCCCGAGCCCGGGCACGTGGTGTCTTGTACGGATCGGACGTCAGCGCAGCGCAGGAGCCTGGTCGGCGTGGTCCCCATGATGGCCCGGACCTCGTGGGCGAGGTGCTGCTGGTCGAAGTAGCCGGCCGCGGCCGCCAGCTCG
>DASQUY010000389.1:0-2237 GCA_035641055.1 Acidimicrobiales bacterium
GGCCCGCTCGGGCAGGGCTTCGCCAACGCCGTCGGCCTCGGCGTGGCCGAGCGCTGGCTGCGGGCCCGCTTCGGCCCCGAGCTGTGCGACCACCGCACCTACGTGATCTGCAGCGACGGCGACCTGATGGAGGGCGTCAGCCACGAGGCCGCCTCCCTGGCCGGCCACCTCGGCCTGGGCCGGCTGGTTTACGTCTACGACGACAACCACATCTCCATCGACGGCCCCACCGAGCTGGCCTACAGCGACGACGTGGCCGGCCGGTTCGCGAGCTACGGCTGGCACGTCGAGAGCCTGGGCGAGGCCGCCAACGACACCACCACCCTCGAGGCGGCGCTGCGGCGGGCGGCTGACGTCGACGACGCCCCGTCGATGCTGATCCTGCGCAGCCACATCGGCTGGCCGTCGCCCAACTTCACCGACACCGCCTACGCCCACGGCAACCCCCTGGGTGCCGACGAGGTGGCGGCCACCAAGGCGATCCTCGGCCTGCCCACCGACCAGTCGTTCTGGGTGCCCGACGACGTGGTCGAGCTGTACCGGGCCGCGGGGCGGCGCGGTCGCGAGGCGCGTGAGTCCTGGGAGAAGCGGCTGGCCGAGCAGGACGGCGAGCGGGACGCGTACGAGGCCTGCCTTGGCCGGCGGGGCCTGCCCGGCTGGGACGAGGCGCTGCCGAGCTGGCCGCCGGGTGAGAAGCTGGCCACCCGCCAGGCCAGCGCCGCCTGCCTGCAGGCGCTGGCCGGTCACGTGCCGGGCCTCGTCGGGGGTGGCGCCGACCTCACCGGCAACACCGGCACGACGATCAAGGACCACGGGGTCCAGAAGGTCGACGAGCCCGCCGGGCGCCAGATCTACTTCGGCGTGCGCGAGCATGGCATGGCCGGCGTGCTGAACGGGATGGCGGCGCACGGCGGTGTGATCCCCGTGGGCGGCACGTTCTTCGTCTTCAGCGACTACATGCGGCCGGCCGTCCGGCTGGCGGCCTTGTCGGGCTACAAGGCCGTCTTCGCCTTCACCCACGACTCGGTGGGGCTCGGCGAGGACGGGCCCACCCACCAGCCCGTCGAGCACCTCGCCTCGCTGCGGGCGATGCCCGGGCTCCGGATGATCCGCCCCGCCGACGCCAACGAGACCGCCGCCGCCTGGCGGCTGGCGATCGCCTCCGAGGGGCCGACGGCGCTGGTCCTCACCCGCCAGGGGCTGCCGGTGCTGGAGGGCACGGCGGGCGCGCCGGTCGATCGCGGCGCCTACGTGCTGGACCGCGAGGACGGCGAGGACGCCCCCGACCTGGTGCTCATCGGGACCGGCAGCGAGGTGGCCGTGTGCGTGGAGGCGGCGGCGGAGTTGGCCGACGCGGGCCTGCGTGCCCGGGTGGTGTCGATGCCGTCGTGGGACCTGTTCGCCGCCCAGCCCGACGACTACCAGGTCTCGGTGCTGCCACTCGAGGTGCCGACGCTCGCCGTCGAGGCCGGCGCCAGCCTCGGGTGGGACCGGTGGGCCGACGACAGCGTCAGCCTCGACCGCTTCGGCGCCTCGGCGCCGGGGGCAGTGGCGCTGGCCAACCTGGGGTTCACGCCCGACAACGTGGTGGCGCAGGCGCGCCAGCTCGTCAACGATCTGCGGGAGGCATCATGAGCAACCTCCACGAGCTCTGTCGCGACTTCGGCCAGAGCCCCTGGCTCGACAACCTGCGCCGGGGCTGGATCACGGGGGGCGAGCTGGCCCGCTGGGTCGAGCGCGGCGTGCGGGGCATCACGTCCAACCCCACGATCTTCCAGAAGGCGATCGAGGGCTCCGACGAGTACGACGCCGAGTTCGACGAGCTGGTCGGCGGAGGCCGGCCGATCGACGACGCCTACTGGGGCCTGGTGACCACCGACATCGAGCACGCGCTGCGCATCCTGCGGCCCGTCCACGACGAGAGCGGCGGCGTCGACGGCTACGTCTCGGTGGAGGTCGCCCCCGAGCTGGCCCGCGACCGCGACGCCACCGTCACCGCCGCCCGCGAGCTGCACCGGCGCATCGCCGAACCCAACCTGTTCGTGAAGGTGCCGGCCACCGCCGAGGGGGTCGAGGCGATCCGGACCCTCATCGGCGAGGGCCACAGCATCAACGTGACGCTCATCTTCGGCCTCGACCGCTACGACGAGGTGATGGAGGCGTACATCTCCGGGCTCGAGGCCTACGACGGCGATCCGTCGCAGGTAGCCAGCGTGGCCTCGTTCTTCGTGAGCCGG
>DASQUY010000390.1:0-2287 GCA_035641055.1 Acidimicrobiales bacterium
AAGCCGATGTCGCTGGTGCGGGCGATCCTGCGCTCGGGCCTAGCGGACCTCACGGTGGTGGCGTTCGGGGGTCCGGACGTGGGCCTGTTGTGCGCCGGGGGGCGGGCGCGCCGGGTGGTGTCGGCGTTCGTGTCGCTGGACTCGATCCCGCTGGAGCCGCACTTCCGAGCGGCGCGCCAGGCGGGCCGGGTGGAGGACGAGCCGTGGGACGAGGGGCTGTTGGTGCTGGGGTTGCAGGCGGCGGCGTGGCGGGTGCCGTTCCTGCCGACCCGGGTGGGGTTGGGTTCGGACCTGGTGAAGCTGAACCCGCGGTTGCGCACGGTGGTGTCGCCGTACGAGGACGGCGAGGAGCTGGTGGCGGCGCCGGCTCTGCGGCTCGACGCCGCGATCGTGCATCTCAACCGGGCCGACGCTCGGGGCAACGCCCAGTTCCTGGGGCCGGACCTGTACTTCGACGACCTGCTGCTGGAGGCGGCTCCCACGGGCAGGCGCTTCGTGTCGGCGGAGCGGGTGGTGCGGACGGAGAGCCTGCGGGACGAGGGGTCGTTCCATACGCTGCGGATCTCCCGCCATCTGGTCGACGGCGTGGTCGAGGCGCCCGGCGGGGCGCACTTCACGTCGTGTGTGCCGGACTACGGGCGGGACGAGGCGTTCCAGCGGGCGTACGCGGCGTCGGCGACGTCGCCGGAGGCGTGGGAGACGTTCCGAGCCGAGTGGCTGGAGCTGCCGGAGGCGGACTACCAGGCGCGGGTTCGGGAGGGGAGCGACCGGTGAGCGAGCCGTCCGCCGCCGTCCCCCGGCGCGCCACTCGGGCGGACATCTGCTGTGTGGCGGTGGCGGAGTGCTTCCGGGGCGACGGCGAGCTGGTGGCCAACCCCATCGGCACGGTTCCGATGATCGGCGGGCGTCTGGCCCGGGCCAGCTTCGAGCCGGCACTGGTGATGACGGACGGGGAGGCGATGTTCGTTGGCAACGACGAGGCGTTCGTTGCACCGGACGCCGAGCGGATCGTGGAGGCGTGGAACCCCTACCGCCGGATGTTCGACGTGGTGTGGTCGGGGCGACGTCACGTGATGATGGGCGCCACGCAGGTCGACCGCTACGGCAACCAGAACATCGCGGCGGTGGGCGAGGACTACCGGCGACCCAAGGCGGTGCTGCTCGGCTTCCGCGGCGCCCCCGGCAACACGATCAACCACGTGACGTCGTACTGGGTGCCGAACCACTCGCCCCGCGTGTTCGTCGAGCGGGTCGACCTGGTCTGCGGGATCGGCTACGACCGGGCGGCCGAGCTCGGACCGGTCGCCGCCCGCGACCACGAGATCCGGGCCGTCGTGTCCAACCTGGGCGTGTTCGACTTCGCCACGCCCGATCACCGCATGCGCCTGCGCTCGGTGCACCCGGGCACGACCGTCGGCGAGATCCTCGCCGCCACCGGGTTCGATCTCGTCGTGCCCGACGACGCCCCCGTCACGCGGGCGCCGAGCGCCGATGAGCTCGCCCTCCTCGACACCATCGACCCCGACCGCCTCCGGGAGCGCGAGGTGCCCGACCCCTCCGGGGCCTGAGCCCCGGTCAAGGCTTCAGGGCCCCGACGCGAGGCGACCGTCCGGGAGGCGCACGACGCGGCCGGCGGTGACCGCGTCGTCGACCATCGCCTCGGGGATCGGCCAGGCGAATGCCTGCCGGGCCTCCCGGGCCGGTAGCACCACGGCCGCCTCGACGGCGGCGACGAGAAGCTGCGCCAGGGCCTCGTCCGCCGTCATGTCGCTCAGGGTGTCGACGAGCTGGTCCCAGCGGGCCAGCTCCGCCAGGTGGCGGTGCCCGCCGCCGGCGGCGTCGACCGTGACGTGCCGGGAGACCACGACACCGCGGCGCTCGAGGGCGCGGCGCCCCCGCTGGTAGGCGCGGGGGTCGAGGCCGAGCTCGAGCTTGAGGTCGTCGGTGGTCGAGGGTCCGGCGGCGGCCAGGTGGGCGGTTATCCGGGCGGCCACCGGCCCGTGCTCGCCCGCCTCGGCGTGCGCTGTCTCGGCGCGGGCGAGCGGGTCCACCAGCCCCACGAGGCGGCCGGAGAGGTAGAGGGTCTTGCCCTGGTGGATCTTCGCCGGGACGACGCCCGGGGTCTCGGCGAGGGCACCGCCCCACCACCAACGGGTCCGGGGGTACTGCCCGTAGCCGGGCTTGCCGGGGCTGTGGGGTTCCTCGTGACAGGCGCCGAAGAGGCTGGGCAACGAGCAGCAGGGGGTGAGCGTGAGCAGCCCCCGCTCGTCGAGGAACGTGACCGCCT
>DASQUY010000391.1:0-3359 GCA_035641055.1 Acidimicrobiales bacterium
GCAAGGCCAAGTCGCTGCGGTCGCGGGTCGGCAGCTACTTCCAGAGCCCGGCCGGGCTGCTCCCTCGCACGGCCCAGATGGTGGCCGCGGCCGAGACCGTCGAGTGGATCCAGGTCCGCAACGATGTCGAGGCCCTGATGCTCGAGTACAGCCTCATCAAGCAGCACAAGCCCCGGTTCAACGTCCGGCTGCGGGACGACAAGAGCTACCCGTTCCTGGCGGTGACGGTCTCCGACGAGTGGCCCCGGCCCACGGTGATGCGGGGTCGCAAGCGGAAGGGCGTCCGCTACTTCGGGCCCTACGGCCACGCCTACGCCATCCGCGAGACGCTCGACCTGCTGCTCCGCACCTTCCCCCTCCGCACCTGCAGCGACAACAAGTTCCGGCGCCACGAGCGGCTGGGCCGGCCTTGCCTGCTGTTCCACATCGAGAAGTGCACGGGGCCCTGCGTGGGCGAGGTCGACCGCGCCACCTACGATCGCCTGGTCAGCGAGCTGCTCGACTTCCTCGACGGCGACACCGACACCGTGGTGCGCCGGCTCGAGCAGCAGATGGGCGAGGCGGCGGACAACCTGGAATACGAGCTGGCCGCCCGGCTACGTGACCGACTGGCCAGCGTGCGCAAGGCCATCGAGCGCCAGCAGATCGTGGCCGAGCGCAACGAGGACCTCGACGTCGTCGGCATCGCCGAGGACGACCTCGAGGCGGCGGTGCAGGTGTTCTTCGTGCGGCGGGGCCGCGTGGTGGGCCGCAAGGGCTTCGTGCTGGACAAGGTCGAGGAGGTCACCGCCGGCGGCCTGGTGGGCAACATCCTCCAGGCCCTCTACGACGACCCGCCGCTGGGTGTGCCCAAGGCGGTGCTCGTGCCCACCGCGCCGGACGACCCGGGGCTCTACGGGGACTGGCTCTCGCAGCTGCGGGGCTCGCGGGTCGAGGTGCGTGTGCCCCAGAGGGGCGCCAAGCGCGAGCTGCAGGCGACGGTCACCCGCAACGCCGCCGAGGAGTTCGCCCGCCACCGGCTCCGCCGGGCGGGTGACCACAACGCCCGGGCCAAGGCGCTCAACGAGCTGCAGGCGGCCCTGGGCCTGCCCGAGGCCCCGCTGCGCATCGAGTGCTACGACATGAGCCACATCCAGGGCACCGACTACGTGGGCTCGATGGTGGTGATGGAGGACGGCTTGCCCCGCAAGTCCGACTACCGACGGTTCAAGGTGCGGGGGGTGCCCGGCAACGACGACTTCGCCGCCATGGAGGAGGTGCTGACTCGCCGCCTGTCGGCCTACATCGACGAGCGGGCGGTGCCGGTGAGCGAACGGTCGGGCAAGTTCAGCTACCCGCCCCAGCTCCTGCTGGTCGACGGGGGCAAGGGCCAGCTCGGCGTGGCGACGCGCGTGCTGCAAGACCTGGGCCTGGACGAGGAGATCCCGGCGGCGGCGTTGGCGAAGCGCTTCGAGGAGGTGTTCGTGCCGGACTCACCCGACCCGGTGCGCGTCCCCCGGGGCTCCGAGGCGCTGTACCTGCTGCAGCGCATCCGTGACGAGGCCCACCGCTTCGCCATCAGCTACCACCGCGAGCTCCGGGGCAAGCGCATGACCCGCTCCGTGCTCGACGGCGTGAAGGGCCTGGGCCCGGCTCGCCGCCAGCGCCTCACCAAGGAGCTGGGCGGGGTCAACGCCGTGAGGCGGGCCTCGCGGGAGGACCTGCAGGCGCTGTCCTGGCTACCGGACGATGTCGCCGACGCCGTCTACGAGAAGATCCACGGCGGCGTTGGCTGACTTCGAGGCCGAGCGGAAGCCCGTCAGCGAGGAAAATCGCGCCGTGGCCGCGAAAGATCTTCAAAGACCGGAGGAGGTCTGGGAGCGACACGCCGAGTGGTGGCAGCGCGAGTTCACGGCCGGCGCCGACGTCGAGTACGTGGAGCAGCTCCTGCCGTTGGCCGCCGGGCACCTGGCGGGCGCCGGTCGGGTCCTCGACCTGGGGTGCGGCGAGGGGCAGGTCGCCCGGGTGGCGGCGGGCGGCGGCGCCGGGGTGGTCGTGGGCGTGGATCCGGCCGCCGCCCAGCTTGCGGTGGCGGTGCAGCGGGGCGGGGGACCGCGGTACGTCCGGGGCTTGGCCGCGGCGCTGCCGTTCCCGGCGGCGGCGTTCGACGCCGTGGTCGTGTGCCTGGTCCTGGAGCACGTCGGCGACCTCGACGCCGCCCTCGACGAGATCGCCCGGGTGCTGCAGCCCGGCGGGCGGCTGGTGCTGTTCATGAACCACCCGCTGTTCCAGGCTCCCGGGAGCGGGCTGATCGACGATCGGGTGGTCGACCCGCCCGAGCAGTACTGGCGGGTCGGTCCGTACCTGCCCGAGGACGTGTCGCTGGAGGAGGTCGAGCCCGGCGTGCGGCTGCCGTTCATCCACCGACCGCTCAGCCGGTACGTCAACGGCCTGGCCGAGCGGGGCCTGCTGGTGACCCACATGGCCGAGCCCGCACCGCCGCCCGCCTTCGTGGCGCAGGCGCCGGAGTACGAGGCCGCCGCCTCCATCCCCCGGCTGCTGCTGCTCCGCGCGGAGCTGGTGGGGCCGAGCCCGGACCTACGCTGAGAGCGGCATGGGCGAGTTCGCCGTCATCACCGGACTCTCGGGCGCCGGACGCACGCTGGCGGCCGACGCCCTGGACGACCTCGGCTGGTTCGTCATCGACAACCTGCCGCCCGAGCTGGTGCCCAAGGTGGTCGAGCTGGCCCAGACGCCGGGCTCGCAGGTCGACCGGGTGGCCCTGGTGGTGCGTACGGGTGCCTACCAGGAGGAGATCCTGCCCATGCTGGGGTGGCTGCGTTCGACGGGCGCTCGGGTACGCATCCTGTTCCTCGACGCCGCCACCGACACGTTGGTGCGCCGCTACGACAGCACCCGTCGCCGGCACCCCCTCTCGGGCGGCGGATCGCACGCCCACGTGGTCGCCGCGATCGAGCGGGAGCGCGAGCTGCTCGACCCCGTGCGGGCGGAGGCCGACGTCGTCGTCGACACCAGCGAGCTCAACGTGCACGAGCTCAGAAGTCGCGTCCAGGGCCTGTTCGGGGCGGACGAGGTCGAGCCGACCATGCAGACGACCGTGCTCTCGTTCGGCTACAAGCACGGGCTGCCGCTCGACGCCGACCTCGTCTTCGACTGCCGGTTCCTGCCCAACCCCCACTGGGTCGAGGAGCTGCAGCCCCTCACCGGCCTCGACGAGTCGGTCCGTCGGTACGTGCTCGACCAGCCCGCGGCCCGGGAGTTCCTGGCCAACCTGGAGTCGCTGCTCGCGCAGCTCCTGCCGGCGTACGTGGCCGAGGGCAAGGCCTACCTGACCATCGCCCTCGGCTGCACGGGCGGGC
>DASQUY010000392.1:0-4928 GCA_035641055.1 Acidimicrobiales bacterium
GCTGGCGCCCCGGACGGCTCGACGGTCACGATCGAACTCACCGGCCCCATATTCCGGACACTGCACGTCGCGGTCGACGGACGCGCCCACGTCGTCGCCACGCTCGCGGCTCCTGCGACCGCCGCCGTGCACCTATCGTCCAACCTGTTCGTCCGACTTGCCGGTGGCAGAACGGACCCTCTGGCATACCTCGACGACATTCGTCTCGAAGGCGACCAGGAACTCGGACAACGCCTCGCCACCAACCTCGCCTACACGATCTAAATTTAGATCGTCCCGCGAGTGACCTTGTCGCCACGGAAACGAGAAGGCTGAGGCCGAGCCGCCACGGACCACCGTCGCAGGTGAGCGACACCTCGGCGACGCACAAGTCGCCGGCGCCGCGCAGGTGCCGCAACTTGAAGTCCACGGCCGCCGGGTAGTGGCGTCGCCATCCACGGAAGCTATCCACGCCGTCGAACCGGTCGCCGGACTGAGGGAAGCGTACGTAGGTGTCAACGTAGATCTGGCGCACCCTCGCCTCCGCCTGAGCCACGCGCCGGCCGGCGAACGGGCGGTCGCCGGTGTTTCAATCGGGCTGGCGTTGCCGGTGCCGGGCGTTCCACCATCCCCAGAGTGCGGCGGCCGCAGCCACGATGGCGAGTGTGGTGGCTAGGGCCCAGCCGTACCGGTTGGGAAGGAGCGACGGGTTGTGGGGTCGTGGCCGTAGCCGCGGATGAACGGGTAGGCGTACAGCGCAACCGGGCCCGCCGTGATGAGGGCAGCGGCGACGGCGGGCCGGGCGGCGGCCGGCAGCCGCCGCAGCCCGAGCCAGCCAACGGCGAGGGCGAGTGGTGCCAGCACCAGGTCGTGCGTCAGGGCGCTGGCGACAAAAAAGACCAGGAAGTTGAGCGGATGGGTGTCCGCAGCGTTGCGGAGTAGGCCGACGACCCCGTAGCCGATCAGCGCCCACCCGGTAGCCACGGCGAGCCAGAAGGCCGGCCCCGATGGTCCCGGGTCGCCCGGGTCCGGCTTGGCCATGTCAGTGCACCTCCAACCTGGAAACCCACTTGGTCTGCAGGACGCCGGGCCGGTTGGGGCCGAGCAGCCGCACTGGGAATCCGTGGTCGATGTGGAGCGGCTCGCCGTCGATCCGCAGGGCGAGGATGGTGTCGGGGTCCGCGGTGTGGCTGGGATTGAGCTGGCTGCGCCGGTAGCGACCCTGGGATTGGAGCGATTCGACATCGACGGTCCGATCGGCGCCGTCTGCCCTGGCCTCGGCGAGCAGGTCGCGGACCCGTACCCCGGTCCACGTGGCGGTGGCGCTCCATCCCTCGACGCATGAAATGGGCAGGACGACCGTGTGTTGCGGCATTGCCTGCAGCTCGTCGAGCGAGAGGGCGAGCGGGCGCCCCACCTGTCCGTCCACAGCCAATCGGTAGGCCGGGTCGACGGCTAGGTCGAGGACGCCGGCGCTGCGCGCGGTCTTGTTGACCGGGAGGCCTTGGGGCCCGACGCCGGGGCGGCGTTGCGCGAGGCGAGCCACGGACCCGAGCGGGGTGAAGGTCTGGCCGACCGTTGCCAGGGTCAGCACCAACGAGGCACCGGCGGTGGCGCCCAGCAGTTGGCGACGTGTCAGGCTGCCGGCGGGAGCGGGCACGTCTGTTGCCGGCTCCGGCGCCTCGCCTTCCCGCGGCGTGCGGCCGAGGCTGGCGCGCACCACGCTGGCCTTGGCCCCGATGTGGATGACCAGCGCCCCGACGGTGATCCACGACGCCCAGTAGTGAGCGGCGGGAAAGAAGAACTCCCATGGGTACCAGCGGGCCACGTTCGCCACCCCGCTGAAGAGCAGGAAGAGGCTGCCGGCGACCAGCGGCACCAGCGACAGCCGCTCCACGAGGTGCGCGATCCCCCGCACCGGCGGCCAGGTCCACAGCTTGGGATAGACCACCCAGAGCTTGACCAACAACAGCGGGATGGTGGCGATGCCGGTGGCGACGTGGAGGCCCTGGGTCACCCGGTAGAGGCCGGCCGGCCGGGAGGGCCACTCGAACCAGCCGGGCGGCTGCTGGATCAGGTGGGATAGCACCCCGGTCACGAAGCACACCGCGAACGCCACGCCAAGGGCGAGACCGAGCCAGCTGGCCGTCCTTTCTTCGTGGAGGGGGCTGGTGAAACGGCGGGCGGTGGCCGCCACCGGGTTGGGTCGGCTCATCGGGTCAACCACCCGAACCAGCGGCCGCCGAGCGACGCGGTGCGGGCCAGCGTCAGGCCGCTGGCTTCGGCCAGCGCGGCCAGCGCGTCGACTCCGACCCGGGCCCACCGGAACGATGGGCCGTCCCGGTCGAGGCGTGCGGTGAGCGGCCCGCTCGGGACCCCGGGCGGTGCGACTTCGACCAGTACCGTCCCCCCACCGGCCACCAGGCTGTCCGTCCGCCGGAGCAGAGCGGCCGGGTCGCCGCCGATGCCGATGCTGCCGTCGAGCAGTAGGACCGTTCGCCAGCGCCCGGTGCCCGGCACCCGGTCGTAGATCGACCGCCGCAGCACGGCGGCCCCCCGCTGGCGGGCCAGGCGCACGGCCGCGGGCGACACGTCGATACCCAGGGCGGGCACGCCGCGGTCGAGCAGGGCCCGAACGTGGCGCGCCGGGCCACAGCCCACATCCAGCACCGGTCCTTCGACACCGGCCAGCACCGCCCGGTCGGCCGTGGTGGCCGGCCCGAGCCAGCGGCGCGGCTCGAGCGCAGCTCTGCGGCCGGGCCTGCAGCCACGGGTTGCCCGGCTTAGGGTCACGCGACCGCCTCGACCCGCTCGCGTCCGGCTTCCGGGCCGGCGGCGCATGAGAGTCGCTGCCACGTCTCGGACGACCTCGGCGAACGGCGTTCCCGGGATCGTGGCGGCGACGGCGGTGGCGTCCGCCCAACGATCGACGTCTCGGCGCCGGTCGACCAGGCCGACCCGCAGCCCGAGTTGTGCCAGCCGCGCCAGTTGCGCGGCCCCGGTGGTCGGGGCGCTCATTGGGACGCCTGCGAACGCCTCGCCGGCCACGGCCCGGGGGTTGCGCAGCCCGATCAACCACCAGCCGCCGTCCCGGGCGGGGCCGAGGACGGCGTCGGTTCCGGGTGCGGCCAGCGTCTCCAGGGCGGCGTCCAGATCGGTCGCGCTCACCTGGGGGGTGTCCATGCCGATCTGCACCCCTGCCTCAGCGGCGGCGGCCCAGGCGTTGGCCAGCCGCTCGGCCAGCCCGTCGCCCCGCTGCTCGAGCACGTCGAAGCCCGGGGGCAGCCAGGGCCCGGGCGGACCGTCGAGCGCGACGATCCGCCGCGAGGCCCCGCTGGTGACGACCGCGGCCAGGGTCGTGGCCAGGGCCGCCTCGGCCACCGCCGCGGCCTGCCCGGGGGAGCACGGCGGGCACAGGCGGGTCTTGACCCGTCCCGGCTGCGGGGCCTTGGCCATGACCAGAACGTGGCTCACCGGAGAACCCCGGCCATGTCGCGGACCGCCCGGGCCGTCCCCCGGACGGTGCCTGTGACCTTCGATCTACCGATCCGGTGGGTGTAGCCCACGGGCACCTCGCCGATCCTCCAACCGTTCGCCGCCGCTCTGACGACCATCTCCAGGGGCCAGCCGAACCGGCGGTCCGAGAGACCGAAGCCGGCCAGCGCCTCGCGGGGGGCGGCCCGCATGGGTCCGAGGTCGTGCAGGCGGACGCCGTGGCGGCGGCGCACAATCTCGGCGAGCACGCGGTTGGCGGCACGGGCGTGACGGGGCCAGGCGCGGGAGGAGCCGCGCCTGGCCCCCAGACACAGGTCGAGCACGCCCGCGACGACCGGGGCGACCACCGACGGCAGGTCGCCGGGGTCGAGTGAGCCATCGCAGTCCATGAAGCACACGACGTCGGCGCTGGCCGCTCGCAGGCCGGCGTGACAGGCGGCGCCGAAGCCCCGCTGGGGCTCGAGGACGACGTCGGCTCCCAACGCCCGGGCCCGGGCACCGGATCCGTCGGTCGAGCCGTTGTCGACCACGATCGGCCGGTAGCCGGGCGGCATGCGCTCGAGGACCCACGCGATGGCGGCGCTCTCGTTCAGTACCGGGAGCACCACGTCGGGCATCGCCCGGGCAACGGAGGGCGGCACACCCATTGGACGTACCGTCTGCGGAGGGCGCCCCCGCATTACACGAACTCCCGCGAGCCAGGGCGGTCCCGCCACAGCTCGGCGTCGTCGAGCCGTCCCAGATGGGTCAGCCCGGCGGCGAATCCCACCCGGGCTCGGAACCCGAGAACCATGGCGGCCTGGGCCGGCGAGGCGAACACATGGCGGACGTCGCCCGACCGCCACCGCCCGGTCACTTCGGGCGCCACCCCTCCCGTATGGGTTGCGGCCAGGGCCTTGGCCAGGTCGAGGACGGTGCGGACCTCGCCGCTGGCCACGTTGAACGGCCCCGTCACCGTCGCCGGGGCGGTCAGTGCCAACAGGTTGGCCCGCGCCACGTCCAGCACATGGACGAAATCGCGCTGCTGCCCGCCGTCCTCCAACACTGCCGGCGCCCGCCCGGCGGCCAGCGCCGAGAGGAAGATGCTGGCGACCCCGGCGTAGGGCGTGTCGCGGGGCATCCGGGGCCCGTAGACGTTGTGGTACCGGAGCAGCGCCACGGGGGAGCCGGTCTCCCGACCGAACAGGCGGGTGAGGTGCTCCTGGTGGACCTTGGTCGCGGCGTACACGTTGCGGGGATCGAGCGGGGCGTCCTCGGGGACTGCCTCGGCCACCAAGGCCGTCCCGCAGCGTGGGCACGGCGGCTCGAACCGGCCCAACGCCAGCGCGCCTGGGTCGCGCTCGCCGGACACGACGATGCCGTGGCGCGCACACCGGTAGCGGCCTTCGCCGTACACGACCATGCTGCTGGCCAGGACGAAGCGTTCGCGGAACCCACTGCGGGCGAGCGCACCG
>DASQUY010000393.1:0-4360 GCA_035641055.1 Acidimicrobiales bacterium
GGTGGGTCCCGACACGAGCTCCTCGACCGGCACGCCCGCGACGCCTACGCGGCCCGCGCCCGCGAGCTGACCACCGAGCTCGCCGAGGCCGAGGCCGACAACGACCTCGCACGGGCCGAGCACCTGCGCATCGAGCTCGACGCGCTCGTGGAGCAGCTCGAGACCGCCATCGGTCTGGGCGGGCGACCGCGGACGTTCGCCCGCGAGAGCGAGCGGGCGCGCACCGCGGTGCGCAAGGCCATCCGCCGGGCGATCGACGAGATCGACGCCGCCGATCCGTTCGTTGCCGAGCCCCTCCGCACGGGAGTCACGACCGGCGCCGTGTGCTCCTACGCATCCCCGCCCGACCACCCCATCACGTGGTCGGTGTCTCACCCCTCGTGACCCTCGAGAGTTGGGAATCGGCTGCTATTGCCTCGAGACCCCCCGGGCACGGAGCGTTCTTGACCTAGAACTGGTTCTGCCGGTGCTCGGCGCCCCATGATGGCCAGGATGTCCCCGCTCCCCGACGGCACCTCACCCGCCTCCCCGGACGGCGCCGCGGTCGAGGTCGACCAGCTCGTCAAGCGCTTCGGTGACTTCACAGCCGTCGACGGGGTGTCGTTCACCGTGGCCCCTGGCGAGCTGTTCGGGTTCCTGGGGCCGAACGGGGCGGGCAAAACCACGACGATCTCGATGCTGTGCACGCTGCTGTCGGTCAGCGCCGGAAGCGCCAGGGTGGTCGGCCACGACATCACCACCGAGAGGGACCAGGTGCGGGCCAGCATCGGCCTGGTCTTCCAGGAACTGACGCTCGACGACTACCTCACCGCCGCGGAGAACCTGCAGTTCCACGCCGTGATGTACGGCGTCCCCCGTAGCCAGGTGGGCTCCCGCATGGCGCCGCTGCTCGACATGGTCGGACTGCGCGAGCGCAAGGACCAGCAGGTGCGGTTCTTCTCCGGCGGCATGAAGCGGCGGCTCGAGATCGTCCGGGGGCTGATCCACACGCCCCGCGTGCTGTTCCTCGACGAGCCCACCATCGGCCTCGACCCGCAGACCCGCGTCCACATCTGGGACTACGTCGACGACCTGCGCGACCGCGAGTCGACGACGATGTTCCTGACCACCCACTACATGGACGAGGCCGAGCGCTGCGACCGCATCGCCATCATCGACCAGGGCCGCATCGTGGCGATCGACAGTCCGGACGCCCTCAAGGCCTCGGTGGGCGCCGACACGGTCACGTTCGCCACCGCCGACGACGCCCTCGCCGCCCGGCAGCTCGGCGACGCCTTCGGCCTCGACGTGGTCACGCAGAACGGTGGGCTGGTCGTGCGCGTGCCTGACGGCGAGAGGTTCGTGCCCAGCGCCTTCGGGGCCCTCACCGTGGGGGTGCGGAGCGTGAGCGTGCGACGGCCGAGCCTCGACGACGTGTTCATCAAGTACACGGGCCGAGCGATCCGCGACGCCGAGGCGGGCGCCACCGACCAGCTCAAGATGAACCCCATGGTCCGGGGCTGGAGGAGGGGCTGATGACCACCGACACGCTCCGGACGCCGAGCACGACCGTGACCCGCCGCCAGGCGGCGCTCACCCGCAACGGCCGCACGGTCGGCATGGTGGCGCAGCGCGAGCTCATCCGCCTCCGCCGCACCCCCACCCGCATCATCACCGGCCTCGCCCAGCCCATCATCTTCCTGTTCATCATGGGGGCCGGCGTGGGGCGGCTGATCGACCGGGGCGTGCCCGGCGGGTTCGACTACGAGCAGTTCCTGTTCCCCGGGATCCTGTCCATGTCGGTGATCACCTCCGCGCTGTTCTCGGCCGTGGGGATCGTGTGGGACCGCGAGTTCGGCTTCATGCGCGAGATGCTGGTGGCACCGGTGTCCCGCACGTCGATCGTCCTCGGCAAGGCGCTGGGCGGAGGCACGGTGTCGGTGGTGCAGGGCCTCATCCTGGTGGCCGCCGCCCCCCTCGTGGGCGTGGATCTCACCCCCCTGCGGGTGGTGGCGCTGATCGGATCGCTGCTGCTCCTCGCCTACGCCCTCACCGCGTTCGGCATGGTGCTGGCCACGCGCATGGAGCGCATGGAGAGCTTCCAGATGGTCATGACGCTGGTGATGCAGCCGATGATCTTCCTGTCGGGCGCCGTGTTCCCGCTCCAGAACCTGCCCGGCTGGCTGACGGTCATCACCCGCCTCAACCCCGCCACCTACGCCGTGGACCTCGTGCGGCGGTCGGTGCTGCCCGACTCCCCCGCCGTGGAGATCGCCGGCTGGGCGGTGCCGATGGCGGCCGAGGCGGCCCTGGTGCTCGCGCTCGGCACGGGCCTGTTGGCCTTGGCCGTCCGCCTCTTCCACCAGACGGAGTAGGTCCCCAACCCTGACCCGTCCGGTCAGGCGCCGTCCACCCGACGGAGGAGGACCACCGAGCGCTCGGTCATCACGAGCTCGCCGCGCACCTCGTCGGCTCCGTCGGCGCCGTTGGCGTGGGCGTTGGCGTCGACCAGCGGCGGCTCGCCCGTCGCCGTGTCCAACACCGGGAGCCACGCTCCGCCCCAGACGTCGCCGATGGTCCACTTGCGGGGCTCATGTGAGGCGTTGACGAGCAGTAGGAAGGAGTCATCGACCAGGCGCTCGCCCCGCGGCCCGGGGCTGGTGATCGCCTCGCCGTTGAAGAACATGCCGACGCAGGGCTCGTGACCCGAGCGCCAGTCTGCGTCGGTCATCTCGGTGCCGTCGGGCTTGAGCCAGGCGATGTCGACCGTGTCGCGCAGCGGCCTCCCCTGGAACCACCGCCGGCGCCGGAACACCGGGTGCGCCCGGCGGAGGGCGATGAGCCCGGTGGTGAAGGCGTGGAGCTCGTCGTCCGGGCGGGACCAGTCGAACCACGAGACCTCGTTGTCCTGGCAGTAGGCGTTGTTGTTGCCGCGCTGGCTGCGCCCGACCTCGTCCCCGTACAGGATCATGGGCACACCCTGCGACAGCAGCAGCGTCGTGAGCAGGTTGCGCTGCTGCCGGGCCCGCAGTGCCAGCACGCCGGCGTCGTCGGTGGCGCCCTCGACGCCGCAGTTCCACGACCGGTTGTCGTCGGCGCCGTCCCGGTTGCCCTCGCCGTTGGCCTCGTTGTGTTTGGTGTTGTACGAGACGAGGTCCCGCAGCGTGAACCCGTCGTGGCACGTCACGAAGTTGACGCTGGCC
This sequence comes from Acidimicrobiales bacterium, assembly GCA_035641055.1. Taxonomy (GTDB): domain Bacteria; phylum Actinomycetota; class Acidimicrobiia; order Acidimicrobiales; family VFJN01; genus DASQUK01. The sequence goes on from DASQUY010000393.1 coordinate 3,183, forward strand.
GAAGGGTGGCGGGAGTCAGCCTGGTAGAGGTCGGAGCTGCCCGTGAGCCGGGTCGCCAGCTCGCCCAGGGCGGTGGGTGCGCCCCGCCACACGTCGCGCACCGTGTCGCGGTAGCGCCCGTTCCACTCCGACCACTGGGGCGGAAAGTTGCCGACCTGGTAGCCGCCCTCCCCCAGGTCCCACGGCTCGGCGATGAGCTTCACCTGGCTCACGACCGGGTCCTGGTGCACGAGGTCGAAGAACGCCGAGAGGCGCTCGACCTCGTGGAACTGGCGGGCGAGCGTCGCGGCCAGGTCGAAGCGGAAGCCGTCCACGTGCATCTCCGTCACCCAGTAGCGCAGGCTGTCCATGATCAGCTGCAGCGTGTGCGGATGCGCCATGTTGAGGCTGTTCCCAGTGCCGGTGGTGTCGTAGTAGTGGGCCGGATCGTCGGGCACGAGGCGGTAGTAGGCGGCGTTGTCGATGCCCTTGAACGACAGGATCGGGCCCAGGTGGTTGCCCTCGGCGGTGTGGTTGTAGACGACGTCGAGGATCACCTCGATGCCGGCCTCGTGCAGGGCTCGGACCATCGCCTTGAACTCGGTGACCTGCGACCCGTCCGTGCCGGCGCTCGAGTACTCGTCGTGGGGGGCGAAGAAGCCGATCGAGTTGTAGCCCCAGTAGTTGCGCAGACCCCGGTCGACCAGGGCGAAGTCGTGCACGAACTGGTGGACCGGCTGCAGCTCCACGGCGGTGACGCCGAGATTCGTGAGGTAGTCGATGGCGACGGGGTGGGCCAGCCCGGCGTAGGTGCCCCGCAGGGGCTCCGGGATGTCCGGGTGGGCGACGGTGAACCCCTTGACGTGCAGTTCGTAGATCACCGACTCGTGGAGTGGCGTGTCGGGATAGCGGTCGGCTGCCCAGTCGAAGAAGGGGCTCACCACCACGGCCTTGGGGACGTGGGAGGCGCTGTCGGCGTCGTTGCGCCGGGTGTCGTCTCCGCCGGCCACGTCGTAGGGGAAGCAGGCCGGGTCCCAGTCGATGCCCCCGTCGAGGGCCTTGGCGTACGGGTCGAGCAGCAGCTTGTGGGGGTTGCAGCGCAGGCCCCGGGACGGGTCCCACGGCGCGTGCACCCGGAAGCCGTAGCGCTGGCCGGCCCCGACCCGGGGCAGGTAGGCGTGCCAGCAGTAGCCGTCGAC
>DASQUY010000394.1:0-5656 GCA_035641055.1 Acidimicrobiales bacterium
CGAGCACCGGGTCGGTGTCGACGAACCGGCCGACGACACGGCGGTCGGTCGAGCAGAGCCCGCGGATGTGGGGGGCGAGGTCGCCGGCGAGGCGGTGGCGCTCGGGCGCGGGGAGCGGCTCGAACCCGTCGCGCGTCGCGCCGAAGGGTTCGGGGCGGCCGCGCCGCTCGATGAAGCGCTCGGCCCGCCGGATGGCCTCGAGCGAGATCGCCTGGCACTCGTCGGACGTCTCGCCCCAGGTCGTGAGGCCGTGGCCGCCGAGGACGACCCCGCGCAGGCCGGGATTGTCCCGCGGCAGCGCCGCGATCTGCCGACCGAGCTCGTAACCCGGGCGCCGCCAGGGAACCCAGGCCAGCTCGCGCCCGAAGCACTCCTTGGTCAAGGCCTCGCCATCGGCCGCCGCGGCCAGCGCGATCACCGCGTCGGGGTGCAGGTGGTCGACGTGGGGCGCCGGCAGGAGGGCGTGCATGGCGGTGTCGATGGAGGGGGCGGCGCCGCCCGCGCCGAAGGCACAGTGCTCGAGCAACCCCGCCATCTCGTCCTCGTGGTCGGCGCCCCGGTAGACGCGCTCCAGGCCCCGGACCCGGTCGAGCCGCAGACTGGCCAGCCCGTCGGCTGTCAGCGTGCCCAGGTCGCCACCGGAGCCCTTCACGTACAAGACCTCGGTGGGCTCGCCGCTCGCGGGGTCGGTGGTGGACACCTTGCAGGACGTGTTGCCGCCGCCGTAGTTGGTCACCCGGGGATCGGCGCCGAGGGTGTTCGAGCGCCGGATCAGCTCGTCGATCTCGGCGGTCGCGTCCCTCGTGGCTGGTTCGTTCACGGGTTCAAGCTTCTCCCCACCACGCTCCCACCCCGTCGCGGCGTGTTCAAAACTAGTCGATCACACACTTTCTAACAAGGCGGCTGCGTTAGTATCCGGCCATGCGATGGCTCGACACGTTGCGCTCGGTGCTGCGATTCCGGCGGATCGAGCTGGATCCGGTGGCCCGGCGCCTGGCGCGGGCGGCGTGCGTGGCGGACCTGCGGGTCATCACCCGGCGGCGCCTGCCGCGGGGCGTGTTCGACTACATCGACGGCGGAGCCGAGGACGAGCGCACGCTGGCGGCCAACAGCGCCGCCTTCGCCCGCGTTACGTTCCGGCCCCGGGTGTTGCGAGAGGTCGGCGAGGTCGATCCGTCCACCATGCTGCTGGGGCGGCGGCTGCCGCTGCCGCTGGTGCTGGCGCCGACGGGGTTCACGCGCATGGCCGATCCCGACGGCGAGCTGGCGGTGGCCCGGGCGGCGGCGCGGGCCGGGACGCCCTACACGCTGTCCACGCTGGGCACGCGGTCGATCGAGGAGGTCGCGTCGGCGGCCGACGGCCCCCACTGGTTCCAGGTGTACATGTGGCGCGACCGGGGTCTGGTGAAGGAGATGGTCGGGCGGGCCGCCGACGCCGGCTACGAGGCGCTCATGCTCACCGTGGACACGGTGGTGCAGGGCCAGCGCGAGCGGGACGTGCGCCGGGGGTTCTCGCTGCCGCCCAAGCTCGGGCCGGGCACGCTGGTGGACGGGGCCCTGCACCCGTCCTGGACGTGGCGCTTCGTGCGCGCCGAGCCCATCCGCTTCGCCAACGTGGTCGGGCGGGAGGTCGGCGACGGGACGACGGCGATCTCCCTGGGGGAGTACATCAACACCCAGTTCGACCCCGGCCTGTCGTGGCGCGACGTCGAGTGGTTGCGCTCGCTGTGGGATGGCCCGCTCGTGATCAAGGGCATCCAGACCGTGGCGGACGCCCGGTTGGCCGCCGACGCTGGCATCGAGGCCGTCGCCCTCTCCAACCACGGCGGCCGGCAGCTCGACGGCGCCCCCGCGCCGCTCGACCTCGTCGCACCGGTGGCCGACGCCGTCGGGGACCGCGTCGAGGTCATCTGCGACGGCGGAGTGCGCCGCGGCAGCGACATCGTCAAGGCGGTGGCGCTCGGCGCCCGGGCGTGCATGGCCGGCCGGGCGTACCTGTACGGGCTCGGCGCCGCCGGCGAGCGGGGCGTCGACTTCGTGCTGTCGACGCTCGACGCCGACGTCCGCCGCACGATGGCGTTGATCGGGGCGACGCGGGTGGAGGAGCTGGGCTCCGAGCTCGTGGACGTCTGCCGCGCGTCGCCGGCCTGACGGCCGCGGTCAGCCAGCCCCCACGAGGCCAGCACGAGCGGGATGCCGACCACGAGCGCGGTGACCGTCCCCACGAGCTCGTCGTGTTCCCCCGACTGGGCGACGGGTTCCACGAGCCAATCCGTCAGCTCGGCGCGGCCGCTGGCGGTCAGCTCGAACGAGTCAAGCCGTTCCCCTCGCCGACCAGCACGTCCTCTACTCAGCCGGCGAGGTCGACGATCTCGATGCCCTCGCCCTCGCAGAAGCGCTCGTACGTCTCGCGCATCGTCTCGGTCGTGTCCCGCCGGATCACGTTCCCGTCCTCGTCGAGGTACTCCATCGCTCCTCGAGTGGCGATGAAGACCGTGCACGGCCCCTCGCCGACCACCCGCCAGGTGTCGGCATTACCGGCCGGCTCGTAGACGTAGTCGCCGGCCGTGACGATCTGCCCGCTGTCGATGAGCTCGCGGGACCCCTCGACGTTGAAAGCGTGGACGTCGCCAGTGTGACGGTGCGGCGGGACGACGCAACCGACATCCAGCCGCAGGAGCAGCACCCGGCCCGGGTTGCCGGCGAGGAACCGCAAAGGCTTGAACGACTCGCCAGGCCCGAGCGGGATCCAGGGCACCGACTCGGCCTCGGTCAGCAGCGACCCGAAGGCGAACTCCATCCCGATCAGCTCCTTCTCGTAGTAGCCCTCAACCGCGAAGGGTGCGTAGGGCGTCCTCGTGCACTCGGCCGTTGGAGAAGACGACCGGACCACCGTCATCGATGATCCAGTCGCCGGCCAGGTTGCTGAAGCGGCCGCCGGCCTCCTCGACGATAACGGCGAGGGCGGCGAAGTCCCAGGGGCCGCCCCCGACCTGGACGCAGACCTCCGCCTGGCCGTCCGCCACCATCAGCGCGCCGTGGGCCTGGAGCGGCAGGGAGGCGGCGGACGACTCGGTCAGCCCCTCGACGAGGTCACGCTCGTCACCGCCAAGCGCCTCGAGCGGGGGGATGGCAGTCGACCGGGCGGCGCCCAGGGGACCGCGGGTCGACACCGCGATCCGCTCGGGTGGGCCGGGCCGTCCGGCAGAGCCGGCCACGGTCCGCCAGGCGCCGCCGCCGCGGCGGGCCCACCAGCGGCGCCCGAGGCCCGGACTGGTGGACACCCCGAGCACGACCCGGCCCTCGACCTCCAGCGCGATCTCGGTGCCCCAGCCCGGGTGACCGGCCACGAACAGCACCGTGCCGTCGATCCCGTCGACGATCCAGCGGCGTTGGTCCCGGCCACCCGACGCCCCCACCTCCTCTCCCAGGAATCCGTCGCCGGCCGAGACGTCGGCGACCATCGCCCGGAGCGTCCGCTCGATCTCCCGGTCGGCCTCGCTGACCGGGCTGCCGTCGGGCTTGGTCTCGTGGTCGATGGCGGCGCCGGTGAAGTGCCGCAGCGCAATGTCATCGGCGGCATCGGCGAGGCGCAACGCCCGGTCGAGGTCGGCGTCGAGGTTGGGGTCGGGGTCGTTCATAGCTCGGCGAACGGGGCGGCGTAGCGGAACGTGCCGCGCAGGCTGGGGTCGTACGTCGTGAGCGGTCGGACCTGGAAGTGCTCTCCCCAGGCTGGGTCAGGCGGCTGGACCGCGTAGCGATGCGACGGCTCGAAGCCGAAGCGGCCGTAGTAGGCCGGCGCGCCGAGGAGGGCCACGATCTGCTCGTCCTGGGCATCGGCCGCCCCGAGCACGGCGTGCATCAACGCCTGGCCGACGCCCTGGTTGTGGTGCTCGGGCAGAACGCCCAGCGGACCGAGCCCCAGCGCCGGGTGGGCGCCGTCGTCGGCCGCGTCGATGTCGTCGCCTTGGTTGCCGACCCAGCCCCGATTGCAGACCACGTGGCCCACGACGCCCCCGTCGACGACGGCGACGAGCGACAGCTGGCGGATCGCCGCGCCGGTTGCCCGCAGCTCATCGGCGAGCCTGGCCTCGACCGGCTCGTCCGCCTGGTCAGGTCGCCGGAAGGCGGCGGCGTGCACGGCGTGGACGACGGCCTCGTCACCGGGCCGCTCCCGTCGCACGAACATGGCCAGGGAGTGTGACAGCTTCTCGCCTACGTCGGCGACCGCGCCCCGAGGCCGCGGCGGCGGCTCAGCCGACCTCCGCGAACAGCGCCTCGCCCCGCCGGAGACGGACGGCGGTGCGCACGACCTGGGGCAGCTCGCGGCGTGTCGGCGTGTGAGCGGCGAGGAAACGGGCGGCGCCGGCCAGGATCAGGGCGGCTTCCTCCGACCCCTCCGGCCAGGCGAAGGCCTGGCGGCTGGCCGCCTCGACGGTCTGGAACCAGTGGAACTCGGCGTCCTCGGCCAGCAGGGCGCGGCCCAGCTCGGCGACGACGTCCCCGCGCCGGCCCCCGCCGCGGAGGTGACCCAGGACGACGGCTCCGGCCCGATCGATCTCGCCCTGGGCGTCCCAGCACGCCTGGAGGTCGGCGAGGTCACCACGATCGGCGGCGGGCACACGGGCGGCGGGCACGTTGAGGAAGCGGTCCAGGAACACCTTGAGGGCGCCGTGCACCACCGCACGCAGCGACTCGGAGCTGGCGTGGCGGGCCAAGAGCTGGTGAACGGCGTTGGCCGCGGTGAAGCCGTGATGGACGACGTCCCAGTCGCGGTGGTCGTTCTGGACGTGGAAGCGGGTGATCCGCAGGGCGGCCGCGAAGGCCAGGGCCCGCCCGAGCTGCTCGGGCTCGGCGCCACTGGCGACCGCGTCCACCACGTCCTCGACGATCGCTCCCGGGTCGTCGCCGAGGAGGCGCCAGCCGAGCGCCGCGACCTCGGCGTCACCGAGCGAGCCGCGCCGGCGTCGGCCCTCGGTCCAGGCGTCTGGCAGCCACGCGTTGGCCCGCTCCACGAGCGCGGCGAGGTCGTGGGGGTGGCGCCACGAGCCCAGCTCCTCGTGGCGCTGGGCGCTGGCGATCTGGGGCACGAGGGTGGGGAGGACACCGGCGGCGTCGTCCCACCCGAGATGGTCCAAGACCTCGAGGGCCTTGTTGGTGAAGTCGATCGTGTGGCCCTCGTCGATGAACACGTGGTCGGTGCAGGCGGCGACGAGCATCCGAGCGACGACCGCTGGCGGATGGCCCGTGGCGATGGCGGTGAGCAGCGCCCGTTCGGCGGCGTCCGACGACCGGGTGTCCACGAACCGCCGGAACCAGGAGACCAGGCGGTCGCCCTTCAGCTTCTCGCCGAGCGGCTCGAGCCCGAAGCGCGGCGGGTGGCCGGCCGTGTCGCGGGACACGAAGGCCAACCCGTGGACCAGGGCGAGCGCCCGGTCGGTGGGGGCCAGGTGCGGCAGCAGGTTGGCCATGGCCGTCAGCACGGTCAGCCCGGCTCCCCAGCCTTCGCGCCGGTACGAGGTCCCGAACTCGACGCCCAGCCGCACGATGTCGGCGGGACGCTGGCCGGCGTCGAGGAGGCCCAGCACCGCCTTGGCCGTGACCAGGGTGAGCCCCTGCTCCAGCCCGTCTGCCAGGCGGCGGCGCAGGTGGTGGA
>DASQUY010000395.1:0-3312 GCA_035641055.1 Acidimicrobiales bacterium
TGCGGGGGGCGGAGGCTCCTGCCGGAGCCCCCCGCCGTCGCTCGATCCGGCTCCGCCGGTCGAGCGACCGGAAAGCGCGCCGCCGACAGGCGGCGGCCGATCCCTCGCCGAGCAACCTCCGGTTGCGAGGCGAAACTCACCCGAAGCGGCGCATGTGGACGTTGAGCACCAGGCCCAGGACCAGGAACGACGCCACCACCGACGAGCCCCCGTAGCTCATGAAGGGCAGGGGGATGCCGGTGATCGGCATGATGCCCATCGTCATGCCGACGTTCTGGAACACCTGGAACACCAGCATCGACAGCGCCCCGGCGCAGATGAGCGTGCCGAGGCGGTCGCCGGCGATCTGCGCCGTCCGCAGGATGCGCAGGCACATGAGCGCGAACAGCCCGAGCAGCGTGGCCGACCCGGCGAAGCCGAGCTCCTCGCCGAGCGCGGTGAAGATGAAGTCGGTGTGCTGCTCGGGCACGAACCCCAGCCGCGTCTGCGTCCCCTCGAACAGGCCTCGGCCGGCCGTGCCGCCGGAGGCGATGGCGGCCTTGGACTGGTCGAGGTTGTAGGTCTCGGCGCCGAGGTTCTCGCCCGCCTCGACGAAGACCGTCAGCCGCTCGCGCTGGTACTCGTCGAGGACATCGGAGTTGAGCACACCGACGACGGTCACCACCCCGACCGCCGTGAGCACGACGATGTGGCGCAGGCGGCCGCCGCCCACCAGCACCATCCCCATCATCACGGCGATGAACACCAGCGTCGTGCCCAGGTCGGGCTGGAGCATGATGAGGCCCACCGGGGCCACGAAGAGGAGCAGGCCCAACCCGAGCTGCCGCGCCTGCAGGGGCGCGTCGAACCGGGCGAACAGGGCGGCGACGGCGAGGATCGTCGCCACCTTGGCCAGCTCGGCGGGCTGGAGCTGGAACGGGCCGAGCTGGAACCACGCCTGGGCGCCCCGCTGCTCGATCCCCAGCGAAGAGACCACGAGTCCCAGCGCCACCAGGGCGGCGGCGTACGGGAGCCAGGCGACTCCGCGCAGGCGCCGGTAGTCCACGAGCGTCACGAGCACCATGGAGGCGACGCCGATGCCGATGAACAGCACCTGCTTGCGGAGGAACGACAGGTCGTAGGCGTCGGGATCGGTGCCCCGGGTCGATGACAGGATCATCAGCGTGCCGAGCGCGGCGATGGCGAGGGCGGTGAGCACCAGAACTAGGTCGACGTGCCGCCACGCCGCCGGACCCCGCGTGTGGAACACGCTCTCGTCCTGCCCGCGCTGCCGGCCGACCGCGCGGCGGCGCGCTGGCACCCGCCCGAGATCGATGGCACCCCGGGACACGGCCATCAGTCGACGCCCCCGGTGCCGCCGCCGGTGAGGCCGCCGCCCTCCGGGTCCACGGGGAGGCCGTTGGGCACGGCCGTGGGCTTGGGGGCGAACCCGCCCAGCACCTCGAAGATCCGCCGCACGACCGGGGCGGCCGATGTCGAGCCGAACCCGGACTCCTCCAGGATGGCCGTCACCTGGTACTGCGGGCTGTCGACCGGTCCGAACGCCGAGAACACGGCCGTGTCGGCCTTGCCGTCCACCTGGGCGGTGCCGGTTTTGCCGGCGATCGGGAAGCTGTCGAGCGGAAAGCCTGCGAACGGGCTCACCGCGGTGCCCGAGATGGGCACGTTGGCCAGGCCGTCGAGCAGCGCCCGACGCTCCTCGGGCCTGAGCTCCACCTGCTGGGCCACCTCGGGCTCGAACTTCTCGGCCGGATCGCCGGTCTGGTAGTCCTGGGCCCGCAGCGCGACCTGCGGGACGTACCGGGTGCCGCCGTTGGCGAAGGTGGCGTAGCCGTTGGCGAGCTGCAGGGGAGTCACGAGCACGTCGCCCTGGCCGACGGCCATGTTGACGCTGTCGCCGGTGCGCCAGTCGGGATCGCTCTGCTGGCTCTTCCACTCGGGGTCCGGAACCCGCCCGGGGCGCTCGCCGGTGAGCGCCACCCCGGTCTCCTGGCCCAGGCCCCAGGGGGCCAGGTGCTGCTGGAGGCCGTTTTTGCCGAAGCGGTCGCGCTGGATCCAGAACTGGGCGCCGACGTTGTAGAAGAAGGCGTCCGACGACACGGTGAGCGCCCGGTCGATCGTCACCGAGCCGTACGACGCGCCGCCGGCGTTGCTGCGGAAGCACTTGGGGTCGTCGGTGCAGCCGGGGATCAGGTAGCCGCCGGTGTCGAAGAACGTGGTGTCCGGAGCCATCAGCCCGGAGTGCATCGCCCCGTAGCCGACGAACAGCTTGTACGATGAGCCCGGCGCCCACTGGCCCTGGATGGCCCAGTTGTTCAGCGGGTTGCCGTTGGCCGGGTCGTTCAGGAAGTCCCACTCCCTGGTGTCGATGCCGTCCACGAAGGTGGTCGGGTCGTAGGTCGGATACGACGCCAGGGCCAGGAGCTGCCCGTTGTTGGGGTCCTGCACCACAGCGGCGCCCGTGGTGGCGTCGAACGGCGGCTCGCCCTCGTCGGGGGCTCGGTTGCGCGCGTCAGCCAGCCCCTGCTGCAGGGCCTGCTCGGCCAGCGCCTGCAGGTCGATGTCGATGGACAGCACCAGGTCATCGCCCGGCCTCGGCTCGGTCTCGCTGATGAGCCGCACCGGTTCGCCCTCGGCGTCCACCTCGATCCGCCGCACCCCGGGTGTGCCCCGGAGGTACCGCTCGAAGGTCCTCTCGACCCCGGCTTTGCCGATGTCGTCGTTGAGCACGTAGGGCTTGGCCGTGTCGCTCTCGACGAAGGCCAGCTCGTCCTCGTTGATCTTGCCGACATACCCGAGGATGTGGGCCGCCAGGTTGCCGAAGGGGTACTCGCGCACGGCCGTGCGCTCGACGACGACCGACGGGAACTCGTCGGGGTGCTCCTCGAGACGGATCTTCAGCTCCTCCGGTACGTCGGTGGCCACGGGCACCGGCGCGTAGCGGCTGTACCGCTCGTCGCTGACCCGCTGGCGGATCTCCTTCGGGGTGATCGGGTGCCCGGCCGCGGTCAGCTCCAGGGTGAGGCGGTCGAGCAGCCCCCTCCGCTCCTGCTGAGCGAGGTCAGTGAACCGGTTGCGGTCGATGGCGACGACCGCGACCACCCGGTTGTCGACCAGCACCTCGCCGTTGCGGTCGAGGATCCGGCCCCGCGGCGCCGGCATCTGCACGGTGCGCACGCGGTTGGCCTCGGCCTGCAGCTGGGCTTCGGACGAGCCGACCACCTGCAGGTCGTACAGCCGGGCGAACAGCGAGGCGAACAGCGCGGTGACCACGATCGCCATCATGGACAGCCGCAACCGCGGCACCCGGCG
>DASQUY010000396.1:0-2735 GCA_035641055.1 Acidimicrobiales bacterium
GCTCGGCGTTCCTGGCCGCGGTGGCGGGCCGGGCAGGCAAGCGCTTCCACTCGCCGGCGGCGTTGTCCTTCGCCGACGCCCGCCGGGCCCGCCTCGACCGCATCGCCGACGTCATCGAGGCGCACGTCGACCTCGACCGGCTGTGCGCCGTGATCGGGGAAGGCCGTCGGTGAGCGACTCCCAACGGCTGCCCGCGATGCCCTCCCCAGCTGCTAAACAGCGACCATGATGGGGGAGGTGCAGCGTGGGGGTTCGTGGGTGGACCCAGCACACCGGTTCCCGTTCAGCGCCGTGGTCGGCCAGGACGAGGCGCGCCTGGCCCTGCTGTTGGGGGCCATCGATCCCGCACTCGGCGGTGTGCTGCTGCGGGGGGAGAAGGGATCGGGTCGCACGACGCTGGCCCAGGGCCTGACGGGGCTGCTCCCGGGCGGTGCCAGGTTCGTCGAGCTCCCCCCCGGCGCCACCGAGGAGCAGTTGGTGGGCACCCTCGAGTTCACGTCGCCGCTCACCGGCGGCGAGGCCCAGCTCCGCCCCGGGCTGCTGGCCGCCGCGCACGGTGGCGTGCTGTACGTGCCCGAGGTCAACCGAGCGCCCGAGCACCTGCTCCACCTGCTGTTCGACGCGGCGGTCTCGAGCGTCAACCGGGTCGAGCGCGACGGGGCGTCCCGCGAGCATCCCGCCCGGTTCGTGCTGGTGGGAGCGATGGACCCGGCGGAGGGCGAGCTCCGTCCCCATCTCCTCGACCGGTTCGGCCTGTCGGTGGAGACCAAGGCGCCGCTCGATCCGGCCACGCGCGCCGAAGTAGTGCGTCGGCGCCTGATGCACGACTCCGGCGCAGCCGTCGAGGGCCACGAGCCCGACATCGTCCTGCGGGCGCGCCTGGCGGCCGCCCTGCCGGCCGACATGCCCGCCTCGGTGGTGGACTTCGCCTGCCACCTGGCGGTGAGCGCCGGGGCCGAAGGCCTGCGCGCCGACCTGGTGCTCTGCCGGGCGGCGGCCGCCTACGCCGGCTGGGAGGGGCGCTCGATCACGACCACCGCCGACGTCGAGCAGGTGGCCGGGCTGGTTCTCGGCCATCGCCACCGACGGCGCCCGTTCGATCCCCCGACGCTGAACCTGGCGGTGCTGGAGCGAGCGCTGGCCAGCACCCGCCAGGCTTTCGCCGCCCCGGGGCGGGAGGCGGAGGCGGCAGGGGAAGAGGCGCCCACCCAGGCAGCCGGCACGTCGCCCGCCGGAGCGGCCGGCAGGGCGCCTCCGGCAGCGGCGGGCACGTCGCCCGCCGGGCCGCCGTCCGACAAACCGGCGGCCGAGCCAGCCGAGCGCCCACCTGCCCCGCCGATAGCGGCCGAGACGCAGCCTGCCAGGCCCGGCGAGGCGCCCAGCCCGGGCACCAGCGAAGCCGGGGCCGACGAGCCGGCGAGCGACGAGGCCGTCGGTGACCAGGCAGCCGGGCGCCGCGGGGACGACTCTCCGACTCCCGACCGAAGCCCGCCAGACGGCGGCCCTGAGGTCGCCCCGCGCGACGCCGACACCGGGGCCCCGGGTGCGGCAGAAGGCGAGGCCGCGGCCGCCGGAGGCGCCGACGAGGACTCCTCCAAGCGAGCGTGACGACCTGTCAGCGGCGCGTGGCCGTGGGTCCCGGCGGCAAGGGTTTCTGCCCGCGCTGACCGGGACTATGGAAGGTGAGCGCGGGCAGAAGTGGGTGGGGTCCCGGGGCAACGGTTTCTGCCCGCGCTGACCCGAACTATGGAAGGTGAGCGCGGGCAGAAGTGAGTGGGGGCGGGCCGTTGCCGGCCACGCCTCACGCGATGCCGGGCGCCCTCACCACGCCAGCTCGTCGCACCCCTCGTGGGTATCGGGTTCGATCTGGAGCGTGGCGTGGTCGATCCCATGGTCGTCGCGGAGCACGACCCGGGCCTGGTCGAGCACGCCGTGTGTGTTGGTGCCGTCGCGCACCATGAGGTGCGCCGAGGCGACATCCATCTCGGAGGTCAGCGTCCACACGTGCAGGTCGTGCACGTCGACCACGCCGTCGATCGCGTGGAGCTGCGCCTCGATCGCCAGCAGGTCGGTCTCCACCGGCGCCGCCTGCACCAGGATGCGTAGCGCCTCGCCCCCCAGCCGCCACGCCCGCGGCAGGATGAACAGCCCGATGGCGACGGCGACGGCGGGGTCCACCCACTCCCAACTCGTCACCTGGAGCACGACGGCCGCCGCGATCACGCCCAACGAGCCCAGCAGGTCGCCCAAGACCTCGAGGTAGGCGCCCCGGACGTTCAGGCTGTGCTGCGACCCGCCCCGGAGCAGCCCGAACGCCACGATGTTGGCCACGAGGCCCAGCACCGCCACCGCCAGCATCGGCCCGGCCAACACCTCGGCGGGATCGCCCAAGCGGCGCACCGCCTGGACCAGCACGTAGGCGGCCACGACGAACAGCAGCACGGCGTTGCCGAGGGCCGCCAGGATCTCCAGCCGGTAGAGGCCGAAGGTGCGCCCCCGCCGGGCCGACGACCGGTCGGCGAGGTGGATGGCGGCCAACGCCATGCCCAGCCCGCCCAGGTCGGTGAGCATGTGACCGGCGTCCGACAGCAGCGCCAGCGACCGGGTGAGGAAGCCGGCGACCACCTCGATCACGGTGGCCACGGCCACCACCGCCAGTGCCGCCAGCAGACGGCCCTTGTAGCGGGCACCCGCCCGGCCTGCGGCCGGGAGGTGGGCGTGGTCGTGGCTCACGG
>DASQUY010000397.1:0-3434 GCA_035641055.1 Acidimicrobiales bacterium
GCCTGCTTGCGGTCGCGGACACCCGCGGTGTCCAAGGTGCCGCGGATGATCTTGTAGCGGACGCCCGGCAGGTCCTTCACCCGACCCCCGCGCACGAGGACGATCGAGTGCTCCTGCAGGTTGTGGCCCTCGCCGGGAATGTAGGCCGTGACCTCGATGCCGCTCGACAGCCGGACCCGGGCCACCTTGCGGAGCGCCGAGTTGGGCTTCTTGGGGGTGTGCGTGAACACGCGCGTGCACACCCCGCGGCGCTGGGGCGCGCCCTTCAGGGCCGGCGTCTTCATCTTCGCCGTCTTGGTATGGCGTCCCTTGCGGACCAGCTGCTGGATGGTGGGCACTCGTAACCTCGCTCGCGGCGATGGACGGGTTGATTCCTCGAAGTGGATCACCGGTCGACGCGCAAGTCGTCAAGACCGACAGAACAGCTTACGGGCCGAGATGCCACGGCGACAACCTGCAGCGATCGGCAGTCATGCCCGTCGAGTCCGGTCGATGACGGCAGCTCGAACTTGCGGTGGTTAGCGGGGCTATGACCCCGTTAACCACCGCAGGTTCGGTCTTCTGGGTCAGGCGCCCTCGGCCTCGGAGTCGGCTTCCTCGGCCGACGGCAGGCCGACGACCGCCGCCAGGTCGGTGTCGGCGGGAGCGGTCTCCTCGCCCTCGCCGGACCGGGCCTCGTAGGTGCCGGTGAGCCACTCAGCGATGCCCTGGTCCTCACGCTCGGACGACCAGTACTCCATCGGCTGGTAGTCCGGGGCCTCGGTGGTGATGTCCCGGTACGCCTCCATGCCGGTGCCGGCGGGGATGAGCTTGCCGATGATGATGTTCTCCTTCAGGCCCTGCAGCCCGTCGGAGCGGCTCTCGATGGCCGCCTCGGTGAGCACCCGCGTCGTCTCCTGGAACGACGCCGCCGACAGCCACGAGTCGGTGGCCAGCGACGCCTTGGTGATGCCCATGATCACGGGCCGGGCCTGGGCGGGCTCCTGGGTCTCCTGGACCAGCCGCTTGTTCTCGTCGGCGTACGCCATCGCATCGACCGCCTCGCCCGGCAGGAACCGGCTGTCGCCGGGCTCCTGCACGACGACCCGGCGGGTCATCTGCCGGACGATCAGCTCGATGTGCTTGTCGTGGATCGACACGCCCTGGTCGCGGTACACCCGCTGCACCTCGGTGACGAGGTACTGCTGCGTCTCGCGCACGCCCTTGATCTCGAGCAGCTCCTTGGGGTCCCGCGGGCCCTCCACGATGGGGTCGCCGGCCGAGACCTCCTGGCCGTCGGTGACCTCGAGGCGGGCCAGCGTGGGCACCGTGTAGGAGTGCTCGGCGCCGTCGTCGGCTGCCACGGTGATGACCCGACCCCGGCCCTCGTCCTCGGCGATGCGGGCCACGCCCGACAGGTGCGACAGCGTCGCCTTGCCCTTGGGCGAGCGCGCCTCGAACAGCTCCACGACGCGGGGCAGACCGCCGGCGATGTCGGAGCCGGCGATGCCGCCCGTGTGGAACGTGCGCATCGTCAGCTGCGTACCCGGCTCGCCGATCGACTGGGCGGCGATGACACCCACGGCCTCGCCGAGCTCGATCGTGCGTCCCGTCGCCAGCGAGCGGCCGTAGCAGCGGGCGCACACGCCGAAGTCAGCCTGGCAGGTGAGCACGGAGCGCACCCGCACGCGGTCGACCTTGGGGTCGTCACGCAGCGCTTCCATCTCGTCCTCGCCGACCTCGGTGCCGGCCTCGAGCGTCGTGCCCGCGAACCCCTCGTGCGGGTTCTCGGGCGACAGCTCGACGTCGACCGCCAGCGTGCGGCCGAACAGCCGGGTCTCGAGGTAGGTCCGCCGGCCAGCCCGGTCGGGCTCCACGCCCTCGAGCCAGAGCCCGCGCGCCGGCTCGCCCTCACGCTGGCAGTCCTCCTCGCGGACGATCAGCTCCTGGGCGACGTCGACGAGCCGCCGGGTCAGGTAGCCGGAGTCGGCCGTGCGAAGCGCCGTGTCGACCAGGCCCTTCCGAGCGCCGGGCGTTGCGATGAAGTACTCGAGCATCGACAGGCCCTCACGGAAGTTGGACTTGATCGGGCGGGGGATCATGTCACCCCGGGGGTTGGCCACCAGGCCGCGCATGCCGGCGATCTGGCGCACCTGCATCATGTTCCCCCGGGCCCCCGAGCCCACCATCATGTCGATGGGGTTGAACTGCTCGGCCTGGAGCCCCGTCTCCATCGCGGCGCGCACCTCGTCGGTGGCGTTGGTCCAGATCTCCACCTCCTTCTGGCGCCGCTCGCCGTCGGTGATGATGCCGCGGCGGAACTGGCTCTCGACCTTCTCGGCCTCCTTCTCGTAGCGCTCGAGGATGGCCTTCTTGTCGGGCGGCGTCCTCACGTCCTCGACCGAGATCGTGAGGCCCGACTGAGCCGCGTAGTTGAAGCACAGGTCCTTCATCGCGTCGAGGCTGTGCTGCACCACCGACTTGGGGTAGTCGCGAGCCAGGTGATCGACGATGTCGCCCATGCTCTTCTTGCGGACCGGCTCGTCGACGAAGCCGAAGCCGAGCGGCAGCGCCCGGTTGAAGAACATGCGCCCGACCGTGCTCTCCCGGTAGAGCGGCTTGACGGAGTCCAGGTCAGCGGGATCGCGCAGGCCCGCCTCGATCTCCTCGCGGATCTCCCGCTTCGACAGGCGCACCTTGATCCTGGCGTGCAGGGAGATCTCGCCGGCGTCGTAGGCCCGCTCCATCTGGGCCCGGTTGCCGAACGTCCGTCCCTCGCCCTTGGCGCCGTCGATCTGCTCGGTGAGGTAGTAGGCGCCGATCACCATGTCCTGGGTCGGCGTGACCAGCGGCCGGCCGTGAGCCGGCGACAGCACGTTGTTGGCCGACAGCATGAGGACCCGGCTCTCGGCCTGGGCCTCGGAGGACAGAGGCAGGTGGACGGCCATCTGGTCGCCGTCGAAGTCGGCGTTGAACGCCGTGCAGACCAGTGGATGGATCTGGATGGCCTTGCCCTCCACGAGCACCGGCTCGAACGCCTGGATGCCGAGGCGGTGCAGCGTGGGTGCCCGGTTGAGGAGGACCGGGTGCTCCTTGATGACGTCCTCGAGGACGTCCCACACCTGAGGGCGCCGGCGCTCGACCATGCGCTTGGCCGACTTGATGTTCTGCGCCAGCTCGCGGTCCACCAGCGCCTTCATGACGAACGGCTTGAACAGCTCGAGGGCCATGAGCTTGGGCAGGCCGCACTGGTGCAGCTTGAGCGTGGGACCGATGACGATGACCGAGCGGCCCGAGTAGTCGACGCGCTTGCCCAGCAGGTTCTGGCGGAACCGGCCCTGCTTGCCCTTGAGCATGTCGGAGAGGGACTTGAGCGGGCGGTTGCCCGGACCGGTGACCGGCCGGCCACGGCGGCCGTTGTCGAACAGGGCGTCGACGGCCTCCTTCAGCATGCG
>DASQUY010000398.1:0-6851 GCA_035641055.1 Acidimicrobiales bacterium
CACGAGCCGCTGAGAGGCCGAGTGGACAGGCCCGTCAGCACGCCCCGAACCACCCGGGACAGAAACCGCCATCCAGGCATCGTATGTCGAGGCTATGGGTTCCACGGCCGGGAAGATGAGGTCATGAGTTCCGATTCCGGAACCGATGACCTCGGGCTGCCTGCGGTGGAACCCATCGCCTCGGGGCAGGGCGAGGCCGGTCCGCCGAGCCTCCTGGGCAGGGAGGCCGGCCGCCGGCGGGTGCCACGTCAGAAGTCGGTGGCGCAGTACGGGGCGCGCTCGGGACGGAACATCCCGTCGGCCCGAGCGGCCGCGCCCGGGGTGGCCTCGTCCAGCAGCCCGGCCCGCCCGAGCGTCGCCCAGGAAACGCCGCCGAGCAGCAGCGCCCCCAGCTCGGCGACCCCCACGGCCAGGTCGGGCTCGGCGCTCGTGCGGGCGCACGTCGCCCCCTCGGGCCCACCCTCCAGGCGGAACCGCCCGCCGACACCGGGGCGGTCGGGGTCGACGACCTCGATGACGCAGGAGCCCTCGGCGGCGTAGCGCCGCGTCGACAGGCAGGCTGCCACGTCGAACGGGCGCAGCCACAACAGGTCGTACTCACCCGTGACCCGGACGGCGCGGGGGTTGGCGAGGCCCCAGCGCAGCGGCAGGTCGACGGGCGCCCACCACTCCACGGTGCGGACCAGGTCGACGCCGAGCAGGAACCGCAGCAGGGCGGCCTCCGCGGCGTCCTCGGCGGCGGCGATCGACTCGACGCGCAGCGTGTGAGGCAGCAGCCGGCCCTCGCCCCAGCCCTCCTTGATGCGATAGATGGCGAAGCCGTCGGGCGCGCCGTCGGCGTCGTCGTGCACGGCGACGAACCGGGCGCTCGCCCCGTCCCGCAGGTGCTCGACGTCGAGCGCCAGCATGTCCCACCAGCGATCGGGGCGGCGCACCTCGCCCGGTACCCGCCGCCAATAGCGGTCCCAGACTGCGGGCAGCACCGAGCGGGCGGCATCCTCGGACACCAGGCGGACGGGACCGTTGCCGGCGTCCTCGGGCGCCGCGGGGCCGGGCACGACCCGCTCGACGTCGGCCAGCGCCGCCCGGTCGATCACCACCTCGTGGCACCGGGTCGCCACGCCGTAGCCGAAGCGCCGGTAGATGCCGCCCTCGCTGGCCGTCAGCCCGGCGATCGGCTCGCCCCGTTCGAGCGCCTGGTCGTGGACTGCCCCCATCATCGCCCGCAGCGCGCCGCGCCGGCGGTGCGTGGGGAGCACGCCCACCCACGTGACCCCGGCCATGGGCAGCGAGCCGCCCCCGGGCAGGGCGACCTCCATCGAGTAGGCGCCGGCCGTGCCGGCGACCACGCCGCCGTCCTCGACGACGAACGTGCGGTCGACCTCGGCGACCAGGCTCGCCCGCCGGTGCTCCGCCTCGTTCGCCCGCGGGCCGAAACCGAAGGCGACGGCGCTGGCGTCGATCGTCGCCCCCAGCTCCTCGGGGTCGATGAGACGCGGCTTCCAGGTCACGGCCGCCAGGTTCGCGTGCGGGGCGGCGTCACGCCGAGGCAATAACGAACGGTCACGAGAGGTCGAGGCAATAACGAACGGAAAGCGTCAGTCATTGCCTCGGGCCCGCGGGAACGTGAGCCATTGCCTCGGGTTGGGTGGGTCCCGGCACCTCCGTCAGGCGTCGGCGCGGCGGCGCAGCAGGTCGGTGACGGACTTGCCGTCGGCCTGGCCCTTCGTGGCCCGCATGACCTGGCCGACGAAGAAGCCGGTGAGCTTGCCCCGCGCCTTGCCGTCACCCTCGACGAACCGGGTCCACTCGTCGGGATGGGCGGCGATCACCTCGTCGACGACCGCGACCAGGGCGTCGGCGCCCATGGCCTCGTAGCCCTTGGCCTTGGCGATCGCGGCCGGGTCCCCGCCGGTGGCCACCATCTCGACCAGGACGTCCTTGGCCTGGGTGGCGGTCAGCTCGCCGCCCGTCTCCATGGACACGAGCGCCGCCAGCTTGCCGGGGTCGAGCCGCTCCGCCCCGTCGATCGCCAGGTTGTGCTCGACGTGGGTGAGCACCCGGGCCGCATCCGCGCCGGCGTCGATGGCGCCGAGGGTCAGCTCGTCGAGGCCCCGCTCTACGGCGACGGCTACAGCCCCCGTGGTCGCCGCCACCCCGGCGGCCTCGGCCAGGCGGGAGCGGCGCTCGGCGGGCAGCGCCGGCAGCGACGCGTCGATGCGGGCGACCCACTCGTCGTCGGGGTCGAGCGGCACCAGGTCGGGCTCGGGGAAGTAGCGGTAGTCCTCGGCCTCCTCCTTGGTGCGGAGGGTGCCGGTGCGACCCTCGCTCTCGTCCCAGTGACGGGTCTCCTGGCGGACGGGCTCGCCCGCCTCCCGCAGCTCGATCTGCCGGCGGGCCTCGTAGTCGACGGCGCGGCCGAGCGAGCGCAACGAGTTGAGGTTCTTGATCTCGCACCGGATGCCGAAGGGCTCGTCAGTGGGGTGGACCGAGACGTTGGCGTCGACCCGCAGCGACCCCTCCTCCATCTTGGCGTCCGACACCCCGGTGGCGAGCAGGATGCGCCGCAGCTCGGAGACGTAGGTCCGGGCATCCTCGGCCGAGCGCAGGTCGGGCTTGGACACGATCTCCAGCAGGGGTACGCCGGCGCGGTTGTAGTCGACGAGGCTGTAGCCGGCCTCGTGGATGCGCCCACCGCCCCCCACGTGCGTCGACTTGCCGGTGTCCTCCTCCATGTGGGCCCGCTCGATGCCGATCCGTTGTCCGGACGGCAGGTCCAGCCAGCCCTCGACGTTGATCGGCAGGTCGTACTGGCTGATCTGGTAGTCCTTGGGCATGTCCGGGTAGAAGTAGTTCTTCCGGGCGAAGATCGACCGCCGCACCTCGCAGTGCAGGGCGCGCCCGAGGCGCATGGCCAGCGCGACGGCCTGCTCGTTGAGGACCGGCAGCGACCCCGGCAGGCCGAGGCACACGGGACACACGTTGGTGTTGGGTTCGTCGCCGAAGCGGTTGGGGCACCCGCAGAACAGCTTGGTGCGGGTGGCGAGCTCGGCGTGGACCTCGAGCCCGACGACGATCTCCCAGTCAGTGGCCGTGCCTGCCGCGGTGGTGCTCATGCGGGCTCCTCCCTCGGGGGCGCGGCCGCCTCCAGCGCCGCCGCCACTCGGAACAGCGTCACCTCGTCCAGGGCCGGCGCCATCACCTGCACGCCCACCGGCAACCCATCGTCGCCGGCGCCGAACGGCACGGAGATGGCGGGCTGCCCGGACAGGTTGGACGGGATCGTGCACACGTCGTTGAGGTACATGGTGAGCGGGTCGGCGGTCTTGGCGCCGAGCGGGAAGGCGGTGGACGGCGTCGTCGGGCTCACCAGCACGTCGAAGCGCTCGTAGGCGGCGGCGAGGTCGCGGATGATGAGCGTGCGCACCCGCTGCGCCTTGCCGTAGAAGGCGTCGTAGTAGCCGGCCGACAGGGCGTAGGTGCCGAGCATGATGCGGCGCTCGACCTCGGCGCCGAAGCCCGCGGTGCGGGTGCGGTCGTACATCTCGCCGGTGGTGGGGGCGTCGACGCGCAGGCCGTAGCGCACGCCGTCGTAGCGGGCCAGGTTGCTCGACGCCTCGGCCGGGGCGATGAGGTAGTAGGCGGACAGGCCGTAGACGGCGGCGGGGACCGACACGTCATCGACCTTCGCCCCGGCCTGCTCGAGGGCGGCGACGGCTTGGCGCACCCGGGCCACGACATCGGGCTGCATGCCCTCGGCCTCGCACAGCTCGGTCACCACCCCGACCCGCAGGCCGGCGACGCCGTCGGCGAGCGCTGCGCTCACGTCGGGCGTGGGCTGGGGGATCGACGTGGCGTCGCGGGGGTCGGGACCGGCGATGACCTGGTACAGAGCCGCGGCGTCGGCCACGGTGCGGGCGAGCGGGCCGATCTGGTCGAGCGAGCTGGCGAACGCCACCAGCCCGTAGCGGGACACGGCGCCGTACGTGGGCTTCATGCCCACCACCCCACACAGCGCCGCCGGCTGGCGGATCGACCCGCCGGTGTCGGAGCCGAGCGCCAGCGGGGCGAAGCGGGCGGCGACCGCCGCCGCCGATCCCCCGGAGGACCCGCCAGGCACGCGGGTCGTGTCGTGCGGGTTGCGGGTGGGGCCGAACGCCGAGTTCTCCGTCGAGCTGCCCATGGCGAACTCGTCGAGGTTGGTCTTGCCGACCACGACGGCGCCGGCGTCGGCGAGCCTCTCGACCACGGTGGCGTCGTACGGCGGCCGCCAGCCCTCGAGGATGCGCGACGAACACGTGGTGGGGATGCCGGCCGTGCAGAGGTTGTCCTTGAGGGCGACCGGCAGGCCGGCCAGCGGTCCGGGATCCTCCCCCGCCGCCACCCGGCGGTCCACGGCCTCGGCGACCCGGCGGGCCTCGGCGGCGGTCACCAGGTTGAAGGCGTGGATCTCGTTGTCGCCGGCCTCGATCGCGGCGAGGTGGTCGTCGAGCACGTCGACCGCCCGCCGGTCCGCGGACCGCACGGCGGCGACGATGTCGAGCGCGGTGGCGGCGGTGGTCATGGCGCCTCGCCCAGGACCGGGGGCACCCGGAACTGGCCATCCTCGGCCGCCGGCGCCTCTGCCAGGACCACGTCGCGCGCCAGCCCCGGGCGCTCCTCGTCGGGCCGCAGGACGTTGACCAGCGGGTAGGGATGAGCCGTCGGGGGCACGTCGGCCACGTCCAGCGCCTCGACGTCGCGGGCGTGGTCGAGCACCTTGGCGAGCTGCTCGGTGAACGTCTCGAGCTCGTCCTCGGTGAGCCGCAGCCGGGCCAGCCGCGCCACGTGCGCGACCTCGTCGCGGGTGATGTGCGCCATGCCGGCATGGTAGGCGGGGTGCCCGCCAACCCGTGACGGCCATTCCCAGCCGGCTCGCCGGCGTGCGGATTTTCACCGGCCGTCCTTTCCCCGCGCTCAACGCGTTGTAAGCTCAGCGCGCGGACAGTGCTGGGGGCGCTGGGGGGTTCCGGTGTCCTGGGGCTGTTCCACCATCACAACGGCGTGATCGGAGGACGACAACGATGTCCAGTCAGGCCTTCACCGCTCGCCCTGCTGTTGTCACCCGCGTCGAGGTCGTCGACCACGTGGGCGACGCCTTCGCCGGGCGACCGCTCACCCGGTCGGAGCTCCTCGACGCCGCCCACCGCACCGCGGCGCGGCCGGCCGTCATCGAGCTCCTCGGGCAGCTTCCCGACCGCAGGTTCGCCCGCCCCCACGACCTGTGGACCGAGCTGGGGCACGTCCCCATCGAGCCCTGAGCGAACCCTGAACGCCAAGCCTTGCCGCCCGGATTGACCCCCGGGTCAAGCGTGGCAACACTGTCGGTCGTGATGTCCGACCGCCAGCTGACCACCCAGGGCGCCGAGCGGAAGCAGCAGCTCCTCGACGCCGCGGCGCGCCTGTTCGCCGACCAGGGTTACGCCGCCACACGCGTGGTCGACATCGTCGACGCCGCTGGCGTCGCCAAGGGCCTCTTCTACTGGTACTTCGAGAACAAGGAGGCCCTGTTCCGTGAGCTGGCCGCCGACATCCGCCACCGCCTGCGCCGTCAGCAGGCCGCGGCCATGGACGACAGCGCCCCGGCGCTCACCCGCCTCCTGCAGGGCGCGGTGGCCAGCGTCCGCTTCATGGCCGAGAACGCCCCCTACTTCTCGCTGCTCCAGGTCGAGGGGCGCATGGTCTCCGACGTGTCCGACGTGCTGCGCCAGGGCGCCGAACAGCACCTCCGTGACGTGACCGCGGTGATCGTCGCCGGCCAGCGCGACGGCACGATCTCGGACGAAGACCCCGCTGATCTGCAGGCGCTGGCGGTGGTCGCCACCGTCGGCCAGTTCAGCCACTTCCACCGCACCGAGCGGGTCGATCTCTCGCTCGACGAGCTGTGCGACTACGTGGCCCGGCTCGTCGCCCGGATGGTGGCGACCGACGAGGCCGCCGCCCGGGCGTCCGTGGCCTCCGTGTGCCGCGGCCGCCGGCTCGACGCCAACGTGCCCGCCGGGGCGTCGCCTGGCTAGCCTTGCTCGGTCATTGCCGAGCACGAGGTTCCGTCCCCCATGTTCCGTCGTCTACGACTCGCTGGGCTCCCGATCGCGGCCGCGCTTCTGCTCGCGGGCTGCCCGAGCAACGACGCCAAGGCCAGCGACGTCGTCAACGCCATGGAAGACGCCGGGCTGGATGAGGACGAGGCCACGTGCATCGGCGAAGGGTTCGACGCCGAGTTCGGCGATGACCAGGACCTCTTCAACGACCTCGCCGCCGCCGACGACCCCGAGGACTTCCCCGAGGGGACCGAGGAGGCGGTCACGTCGATCATCGAGGAGTGCACGAGCGAGTCCGCCGCGGGCGACGGGGATGGCGGCGAGGGCGACGGCGGCGACGCCGAGTCGGACGCGACGACCACCACCGAGGGCGACAGCGAGGGCGGCTGACGCCGTGCGGTGCCTTGCACGGCCGGTGCAAGTTCCCCGCGCTACCATGCGGCATCCCGAACCGATCAGGGAGGATCGTCGTGGCCTACAAGTTCCTGTCGGACGAGTGGGTGCAAGCCGCCCGGAAGATCCGGGAAGACGCCGAGGCACCGACGACCGCCCCCCAACCCGTGAAGATGAACCTGGTCATCACCGATGTTCCGTTCGGTGAGGGGACGGTGAACGCCCACATGGACACCACCAGCGGGACCGTGGAGCTCGAGCTCGAGCACCTCGACTCCCCCGACGTCACCGCGACCCTGGACTACGAGACGGCGAAGGCGATGATGGTCGACGCCAACCCGCAGGCGGGCATGCAGGCCTTCATGGCCGGCAAGATCA
>DASQUY010000399.1:0-4551 GCA_035641055.1 Acidimicrobiales bacterium
GGCGGCGTGGTCGACGAGCGCCGCCGGATCGGGGACGGCGCCCGCCGCCGGCACGACGTACGCGGTGACCGCCTCGCCCGTCTCGGAGTCCGGAGCGCCCACGACCGCCGCCTCGGCCACGTCCGGGTGCTCCACCAGGACCGCCTCCACCTCGGTCGGCACGACGTTGAATCCCGACACGATGATCACGTCCTTGGCTCGATCGACCAGGAACAGGAAGCCGTCGTCGTCGACGACCGCCAGATCGCCGGTCCGCAGCCAGCCGTCGTCCCCGAGGACGGCCCGGGTCGCCTCCGGGTCGCCCCAGTACCCGGGGAACACGTTCGGGCCCTTCACCCAGACCTCGCCGGGATCGCCGACGAGCGCGTCCTCCCCGAGGGGGTCCACGACGCGGACGGTCACCCCGGGCAGCGGCACCCCCACGCTGCCGTCCGGGGCACTCGAACCCACTGCGCTCGCGACCACCGGCGCCGCCTCGGTCAACCCGTAGCCCTGGGTCAGCTCGATGCCGTAGCGGGCGGCGACCGCACGCCGGACGTCACCGCCGAGAGGCGCCGCCCCCGAGACCGCCAGCCGCAGGTTCGCCAGCGGGTTCGGCGCGGGCTGCGAAGGCGTCCCGGCGGGCAGGTCGGCCCACGCCTGCCACATGGCAGGAACCCCCGAGACCACAGTGACGGCGTGCTCGGCGACGAGGTCGAGCGTCGCCCGGGCGTCGAAGCGCTCGGCGAGGACGACCCGGCAGCCCACGGCCAGCGCCAGCCCGAGGACGGCGTTGAGGCCGAAAATGTGGAACAGCGGGATGGCGCCGAGCGCGACGTCGTCGGGCGTGGGCGCCGGCCCGGCTCCGGCGGCGGCGTGGGCGCAGACCTGGTCGATGTTGGCGCGCAGGTTGCCGTGGGTGAGCATCGCCGCCCGGGGCGGTCCGGCCGTGCCGCCGGTGAACAGCAGCACCGCCAGGTCGTCGTCGGCACGCTCGACCAGCGGGGCCGGCTCTCCGCCGGCCAGGTCGTCGATCGCCACGACGTCGGGGAGCTCGGCGGCGCCGGTCGTGTCGGTCGTGTCGGTCGTGTCGGCCGTGTCGGTCGTGTCGGCCTCCCCGAGCGAGGGCGGCGCGGTCGAGCCCACCAGCACCAGCCGGGCGCCGACGACCGCCAGCTCGCGCCCGAGCTCGGGCGGTGGGCTGAGGGGGTTGAGCGGAACGGCCACGGCCCCCGCGCCGAGGATCCCGAGGTAGGCGGCCACGAAGGACCGGTCGTTGGCCGCCACGATGGCCACGCGGTCGCCGGCGACGACGCCGCGGGCCCGCAGCGCCCCCCGGATCTCGGCCGCCAGCTCTCGCAGCCCGCCGTAGGTGGTGACGTCCCCCGGGCACACCAGCGCCGGGGCGTCCGCCGGGTGGGCGTCGATCGACGCCGCGAGGTTCACCGGGCCAGGACCAGGAGCTGGATGGCCGAGGCCCCGAGGATGAGCGCCAGCAGGATGGCGAGGACGATCGTCGTGCCCGGCCTCATCGTGCACCGCGTCGGCGCTGCAGGGCGACGGGGCTGGTGACGCTCGCCCGGTCCCCGTTGCCGGCGGCCTCGCCCGGCGACGGCTCCTCGTCGCCGAGCGGCACGAGAGCCAGCTCGTCGCCCGCCTCCAGTCCCAGCGTGTCGGCGGCCGACCGGCGGCTCATGGCCACGGCCAGCAAGCCGTAGCTGTCGACCACGAGGCCGACCTGCCCGCCGGCCAGCTCGTCGAACGCCCGGACCCGGGTGGCGGTGCGGGTGCCCTCGGACGGTCGGGTCCAGCGCAGCTGGACGCGATCGCCCCACGAGACGAGCTGGTCGGGGTCGATGTTGAGCTGGCAGTTGCCGTAGCGATCGACCCAGAGGATCTCGCCCACGATCGCACCGCCCTCCTCCCGCGGCAGGGGCACGAGCCCGGGGACCAGCTCGGCGGGATCGACCTGCGGCCCCAGCGCGGCGAGCGGCACCCCGGCGCACAGGTGGGCGGCCGCGGGGCCGAAGACGTCGCGCCCGTCGAAGGTGGGCCCGGGCGAGGCCAGCCGGTACTCGGGGTTGGTCAGCTCGACCGCGGCCGTGGCGCCGCCGACCATTCCCACGGCCGAGGCGAGCAGGCCGTTGTCGGGCCCGACCAGGTAGGACTGGCCGTCGCCCACCTCGATGGCGACGGCCCGCCGGTCGGTGCCCACGCCCGGGTCGACCACCGCCAGCACGACTCCGGGGCACAGGTACTGCACGCTGCGGGCGAGCGTCAGCGCCCCGGCCTTCAGGTTGTAGGGCGGGATGTCGTGGGTGATGTCGATGACGGTGGCGCGGGGCTCGATCGAGCGGATGACCGACTTGACCACGCCCACGAACTCGTCGGCGGTGCCGTAGTCGGACAGGAACGAGATCGTGTCGAAGCGGGGAGGCACGTACCCAGTCTGTCAACCGGCCTGGGTGAAGCGGCCGGCGACGTAGGCGTCGACGTCGTCCTCGAGGATGCGGTACGCCTTGCCGACGCGCACGGCGCGCAGCTCCCCCGCCTTGATGAGCCGGTAGACGGTCATGGGCGACACCCGCAGGAGGTCGGCGACCTCGCGCGGCGTGAGGAACCGGGCGCGTGACATGGGCATGTGGAAGACCCCTTCCAACTCCGCTGGGGTCACTGTATGCGACCGTGGCTGGTGGGGCGAGTGGGAGGGCCCGCCAGCGCCCACACCGCAAACTGGGTGCAGCTGTGCGGTATTCGACCGCACAGCTGCACCCAGAACGGGTTTTCAGGCCCGGCCGAGGGCGCGGCTGCGGTCGGTGGCGGCCACGATCGCCTCGAGGAACGCCGAGCGAACGCCGGCGGCCTCGAGCGCCCGCAAGCCGGCGGCCGTCGTGCCTCCGGGCGAGGTCACCGCCGCCCGCAGCGCCTCCGGCCCCTCGCCGGACTCGGCGAGCAGCCGGGCCGAGCCGAGCAGCGTCTGCACCGCCAGCGCGCCGGCGACCGGGCGCGGGAGGCCGGCCAGCACGCCGCCCTCGGTCATGGCCTCGGCGACCAGGAAGACGTAGGCCGGGCCCGATCCCGACAGCCCGGTGACGGCGTCGAGCAACGGCTCGGCGACCCGCACGACGGTGCCCACAGCCCCGAGGATCCCCTCGGCCCAGGCGAGGTGGCCCTCCCCGGCGGCGTGACCCGGGGCGATCGCCGCCGCACCAGCCCCGACGAGGGCCGGCGTGTTGGGCATCGCGCGGACCACCGGCGTGCCCGCGGCCAGCGCCGCCTCCAGGCGGTCAAGGGTGACGCCGGCGGCGATCGACAGGACCGGCGCGGGTGAGCCGGTGGCGGCCAGCGCCCGGCAGGCGCCGTCGATGTCCCCCGGCTTGACGGCCAGGACGTGGCCCTCGGAGGCACCCGGCTCGGCGGCCACGGTGACGCCGGGGAAGGCCTCCTTGAGTTGGGCGGCACGGTCGGCCAGCTTCTCGACCACCGCCAGCTCGGGGGCGTCGGCCCAACCGTGGCGCAGCAGGCCGGTGAGCAGCGCCTCGCCCATCCTGCCGCCACCGATCACCTGGAGCCTGGGAGTTCCGCTGTGCATGGCGCGACGTTACGGCCGGGGCGCGAGGCAGCCGAGATCGCCTTCCCCGATCGTCCGACGACCCCGCGCCCCGGGCCCTCCACTCTAGGGCGGGATAGCTACGTCATGCAATGAGATTGCACTGAACATCACCCGCGAAACCGGGAGGCAAAGCCGATCCGCATCGCCGGCCGGAAGTACTGCTCAGTCCACCCGTAGAGCGACCCGAGGATGCGGTCGAGCTCGTCGTCGTCGATGGCGTCGTTGGCGATCTGTCCCACCAGGAAGACGGCGTCCTCCTCGCCGATGGCGAACGAGGCGCCGAACAGCTTGAGGTTCCGGCGCAACAGGTGCTCGTAGAGGGCGGCGGCGTTCTCCTCGGGGGCCGGCATGACGTACGTCTCGTAGGCGAGGGTCCGCTGGCGGAGGTGGAACCAGATCGTGAAGACGTCCTTCTCCTCGCCCCGCATCCGCACGAACCAGCGCCGCTCCCCCGACTCCGTGTCCCGCTCGACGGCGGCGACGACCGGGTTGTCGGCCCGCTGGCGGTCGAGCCACGCCTCGATGCGGGCGGCGAGGGTGTCGAGCTCCTCGTCGGCGTACGGCCGCTGCGCCACGGCCGTGACGGTACTTCCCCACCGGTTAGGCCCCGGCGCACTCCACGGGCGTTCGGGCCGTGAGATCGGCGTAGATCCGGCGCAGGCGGGCGGCGGCCGTCGACCAGGTGAAGTTGCGGGCCCGGCGGGCGGCCTGGGTGGCGAGCTCGCGGGCCAGGGCGGGGTTGTCCAGGACCTGCTCCGCGTAGGCGGCGAACACCGCCGGGTCGCGGCCGTCGACGAGGAAGCCGGTGCGGCCGTGCTCCACCAGCGTGCGCAGCCCGCCGACGGCGGCGGCGACCACCGGCGTGCCGCACGCCGCCGCCTCCAGGGCCACCAGCCCGAACGACTCGCTGCGGCTCGGGACGAGCACCACGTCGGCGGCCCGGTAGTAGGTCGACAGCA
>DASQUY010000400.1:0-2362 GCA_035641055.1 Acidimicrobiales bacterium
GGTGCCGTCCTCGCGGAACACCGAGACGTCCTCGCCGAGCCCGTCCGCACCGGCGCCGACGAGCCGCACGTGCGTCGTGATGCGCTCGAACTCGTAGGCGAGGACGGCGTGCAGGCGTTCGTACTCGCACGCCTCGACGACGAGCGGCAGCCCCGCGACCCGCGGCCACAGCGACTCGCCGTCCATCGTTGGGCTCACGGGGTTCACCGCCGTCATTGTTTCATCACGCCTCGCGTACGCCGGGCGGCCGCCCCGCTCGGCGGGCTCACGCTGCGTCGGCCGGCGCGCCGAGCGCTGCGACGAGCGGTGACGCCTGCCGACCGTACACGCGTTCGGTGGGAAACCTCAGTAGTGTGATGCACTTGTGTCTGTGAGTTCGCTGCCGTCGACGCCCACTGTTTCTGGTGCGCCGGGGATCCTGGAACGGTTCCATCCGGCGGTACGGGTGTGGTTCGAGCGGCGGTTTCCCGATGGACCGACCGAGGCCCAGGCGGGGGGCTGGCCGGCGATTGTCGCCGGCCAGCACACGCTGGTCTGCGCTCCCACCGGCTCGGGCAAGACCCTCGCCGGATTCCTCGCTGCCATCGACGGTCTCTACCACGCCCACGAGGCTGGCGAACCCATCGAAGGCGTCACTCGGGTGGTGTACCTGAGCCCGCTGAAGGCGCTGGCCGTCGACGTCCACACCAACCTCGAGGAGCCCCTCGCCGAGATCGCCGAGGTGGCCCGGGAGCTCGGCTACGAACCGGCACCCATCAGTGTCGCCGTGCGGACCGGTGATTCCACGTCATGGGAGCGGCAGATGATGATCCGCCGGCCTCCGAACCTCCTCGTCACGACGCCGGAGTCCCTGTACCTGTACTTGACCGCCGAGCGGTCCCGGGCGACCCTCGTCTCCGTGGAGACCGTCATCGTGGACGAGATCCACGCCCTGGCCCGCGACAAGCGGGGCTCGCACCTCACCCTCTCGCTGGAGCGGCTCCAGGCCGTCACCGAGGGTGTGCCCCTCCGCGTCGGCCTCTCGGCGACGGTCAAGCCGATCGAGACGGCGGCCTGCCTGCTGGTGGGAGCGGGCGAGCCACCCCCCACCGTGGTCGACAGCGGGCACCGGCGCCGCCTCGACCTGTCGCTGGAGCTGCCCGACGGCGAGCTTGAGGCGGCGATCTCCGGCGATCAGTTCGACGAGATCCTCGACCGTATTGCCGCCCACGTCGCCAACCACCGAACCACCTTGGTGTTCGTCAACACGAGGAAGCTGTCCGAGCGAGTGGCCCATCAGCTGGGCGAGCGGCTGGGCCAGGACCTGGTGGCCGCCCATCACGGATCGCTGTCGCGGGAGCGCCGCCAGCGGGTCGAGCACCGCCTGCGGGCCGGCGACTTGCGGGCCCTGGTGGCCACCGCCTCGCTGGAGCTCGGCATCGACGTCGGGCCCGTCGAGCTCGTGTGCCAGTTCGGCTCGCCCCATAGCATCGCCACCTTCCTCCAGCGTGTGGGCCGGGCCAACCACCACCGCACCGGTGTTCCCCGCGGGATCATGTACCCGAGCACCCGGGACGAGCTGGTCGAATGCGCCGCGCTGCTGGCCGCGGTCAGGCGGGGAGGCCTCGATGCCGTCCACCCGCCCCAGCAGCCGCTCGACATCCTCGCCCAGCAGATCGTCGCGGAGGCGGCGGCCAGGGGCGACGACGGCGTGGCCGAGAACGAGCTGTTTGGCCTGGTCACCAGGGCCTGGCCATACCGGCGGCTCAGCCGGGAGGAGTTCGAGGAGGTCGTCGATCTGGTCTCGGTCGGCATCGAGACCGGGCGCGGCCGGCGCATGGCCTACCTCCATCGCGATCGGGTCAACGGGCGGCTCCGCGGCCGTCGGGGAGCCCGGCTGGCCACCCTCACCTCGGGCGGAGCGATTCCCGAAACCGGCGACTACCGGGTGCTGATGGAGCCGGGCGACGTGTTTGTTGGCACCGTGAACGAGGACTTTGCCATCGAGTCCTTCCAGGGCGACGTGTTCCTGCTTGGCAGCCATCCGTGGCAGGTCGTGCAAGTGACAAACGGCGTGATGCGGGTACGCGACGCCGCCGGCAAGCACCCCACGATCCCGTTCTGGTTAGGCGAGGCCCCCGGCCGCACCGACGAGCTGTCCGAGGAGGTCTCCCGGCTGCGGACCGCGGTGGCCGAACGCCTCGATGCCGACGGGCGGGAGTCCGCCATCGCCCTCGTGCAGGAGGTGTCGGGGGTCGACGTCGTGCCCGCCGCCCTGGTCGTCGACTATCTGCGGGCCGGCCGGGCCGGGCTGGGCGGCGTGCTGCCCACCCACGACGACATCGTGTTCGAGCGGTTCTTCGACGAGAGCGGCGGCATGCAG
>DASQUY010000401.1:0-8747 GCA_035641055.1 Acidimicrobiales bacterium
CGGCGGTAGGGACGGGATCCGCCGCCACAACTGATCGGCAGGCCGACATCGGGCGACCGGCGACTGCGAGCCGGGGACGATCGAGTGAGCCCGCTTCGGCGCTCCTTTGTGTCGCGATCCGACACGGAGGCAGCCGGTCAGCGGACGAGCTCGACGGCGACGTCGAGCAGGCGGTAGGTCTGCGACGCCCTCTCGTCGCGCGTGACAAGGGTGAGCCCGTGCTGAGCGGCGGCGGCCCCCACGAGGGCGTCGTACACGGAACCGCCCGAGATCCCAAGAGCCGCCAATCGGCCGTGCAGCTCCTCGGCGGCTGCGGCACCCAGGAAACGCGACTCGGCGAACCGGCGAGCCAGCATCGCCGAGACTGCCCCAGAGCTACGACGAGCCGGTGGTGGCAACCTGGTGAGCACCGAGTACGTCTCGAAGGCCGCGTGCCCGGCCAGGCCGAGCCGGCGCTTGCCGACGGCCCGCTTCACGGTCGCGTGGGCGGCATGGTCGACGACGACCAACGGAACGGCGGCGCTCGTGTCGACCAGCGCGTCGGGGGTCGAGCGAGCCACGGCGGCTCAGCGCTGGTCGGCGTGGCGCAGCGACCGGACGAGCTCGTCGTCGATCGGTGCCCCCGACGCCGGAACGACCAGGAACCCGTCCTCCTCCACCAGGGTGTCGTCGTGGACCGGCTCGATGCGGAGGGTCGCCCCGTCCGCCGATAGCTCGACCTCGCCGGGCGCCAGGCCGACCTGGTCACGCAATGGCTTGGGGATGACCAGCCGACCTGCCTTGTCGATGGTAGCACGCATGCCAGGATGATACCCAGTCCCTGGGGCCCTGCGCGGGGCAGCGTCAGCAGGCGCGTTGCCGCGCCAATACCGGCAACGAGCCCGAGTTACACGGTTCCTGGGCGGCGAGGGGATCCCGTGGTCACGCCAAGGCGTGACCGATGACACCGCCGCTGCGTGGCATCTCGCACAAACCGGCTCGGTGCGTGAGCGCATCGTGACGAGCACGCCACAGATCAACACACAACGGAGGGAAGCATGTCTACTTCGTTCACTGAGACCGGGCGGCCCGTCGCCACGGACACCGCCGCGACGCCGAGCGCCGTCGTCGACGCCAACCCGACGACCCGGTGGCAGTTCTGGGCGCTCGTCGTCGGCAGCGCCATCGCCGCCATCGGCAGCGGCATCGTGCCGGCGTGGGGAGACGGCGACGTCTGGAGCTACCAGACCCTGGCCGACGATCGAGGTCGGGTCGTGCTCGGGGCGTTGCTGGCCTCGCCGGCGATGCTCGTGCTGGTGGCGGGCCTTCCGCTCCTCCGGCGCTACGCCCCGTCCCGGGGGCGGGCTGCGGTGACCGCAGGGCTCGGGATGTTCGCCGCCGGCACCGCCTTGTTCGCGCTCGGGATCGCGAGCCTGCTGCCGCTGGCCATCGCCGCCCGCGGCGAGCTCGACCCGGCGGCCGGGGCGGCGTTCATCGATCTCGCCCAGGACGAGGGCACTTGGGAGACCGCCCCCTTCTTCGTCGGCGGGCTCCTGCTCAGCGCCATTGGCTGGGTGGTCTTCACGATCGGCGCCCGCCGGGCGCGCACGATCGCCACCCTGCCCATGATCGTGCTGTTGGTGGTCGGCCTCGCCTTCGTCTTCGCCCCGCCCGGTTGGGCCCTCGGCGTGACCGGGGCGGCGATGACGGTGGCACTCGCCTGGCTGGGCTGGCGCGTCGTCGACGAGCCGGCACGTCCTCGGGTCACAGCGTCCGCTTGAGCACGCACCCCTACCGATCCGGTGGGTGGCAGCCCCCGGCCACCCACCGGATCGAACCGCGGGGCCATGAGCAACTCGGGGTCTTGACTTCAAGCCTCCTTGAGGTGGTTGGCTCCAAGTCATGGCAGTACGAGAACGCGTCACGCGTTGGGTGATCTCCCAGTTTCGCAACCCCAGAGGCCTGGGCGGCCACGTGACCGGCTGGATCATGGGACACCGCCCGTCGAACGTCCAGCGCAACCGGTGGGTGGTGTCCCTCCTCGACCTCAGCCCCACCGACCGCATCCTCGAGGTGGGCTTCGGGCCGGGGGTGGCACTCAGGGAGCTGGCGCGCCTGGCCCCTCATGGCTACGTGTGTGGCATTGACCGCTCCGAGGTCATGGTGAGACAGGCCAGACGGCGGAACGCCGCCGCGGTGCGGGCGGGCGTGCTCGACATCCGGGCGGGCACCGCCGAGGACGTCCCCCAGTTCGACCGGCCCTTCGACCGGGTCATGGCCGTCAACTCGTTGGGCTTCTGGCAGGATCCGGAGAAACGCCTCGAGGAGCTCCGCAAGGTTCTCCGGCCCGGAGGTCTGATCGCCATTGCCTCTCAGCCCCGGTGCCCCGGCGCCACCGCCGCGACGTCGGACGCGGCCGCCGGGGAGATCGTGGCCCTGCTCGACGCGGTCGGTTTCGACGACCTCCGGGTCGAGCGCCTCGACTTGCAACCACCCGTCATCTGCGTCCTCGGCCGCTGCTGATCGGCCGGTAGCGGTCAGGGACCACCAGCGGACGGGGGCGGGGGCGCGGGCGGATGGTCGCTCGCCACGTCGGTGAGAGCTCGCAGAAGCTCCTGCCACCACTCCGCGAAGCGGAGCTGGAACGTCGCCAGCGGGAAGCCATGCCGAGCCGCGTGCTCGGGCGGGATGCCGTCCCAGCCGAAGTGCTCGACGACGACGCGGGTCTGGGGGACGGCGCCGGCGGGATCCTCCACGTCGTCGAACCGCACGTGCAGCTCGGTCTCCTGGTCGGGGGCGAAGCTGGCCTGGCGCCAGCTGAGGACGAGGCGGCGGGGTGGGTCCCAGGCGCGGATGTGGCCGATGACGAACGAGCTGCCGTCGGGGTAGGTCTCCACCAGCCGGCCGTTGGGGCCGGGCTCGAAGGCGAGAGTGCCGGTCCGTCCCACAGTGAACTGGAACAGGCCGTTCGGCTCCCACCAGTCGCCGATCTGCTCGGTGAACGCCACGAACGCCCGCGTCGCCGGCACTGGCACGCGAACCGCCACGAGGACCCGCGACGCCTCGGTCACGGCTCGCGTTCCAGATGGGCGGCGAAGGCGGCGAGCTGTTCGGTCCAGGCCCGCTCGGCCGTGTCGAGCCAGTTCCGCAGTTCGGTCATCGGCGCCGAGCGGAGTGCGTAGATGCGGACCCGGGCATCGAAGTCCGGGTGGGTCTCGGTGACCAGGCGACCCTGACGCAGCACCCGCAGGTGCTTGCTCATCGTCGACGGCGTGGTGCGAAGCTCACGGGCGAGCTCCCCGGCCCGTCGCGGCCGGTCGGCGAGCAGCTCGACCGCCCGACGCCGGACGGGATCGGCCAGCGCCGCCAGCGTGTCGTCGAGCCCGGCGGCCGCCGGCTCGCTCACTGCCAGCTGGTGGCCGTGATCGGCTGTCCGATGGCGGCCTCGGCCTCCGCGCGGGTGACGTCGCGCACGTGGGTCCCGAACGTCCAGCAGTGTCCCTCGAGGTCGACGGCCCGGTAGGTCCGATCGCCGTAGAACTGGTCCTCCGGCTCGGCTGTGATCTCCGCGCCGGCGGCCCGCGCCCGCTCGCAGTGCTCGTCGAGGCCGCCCGGCAACCGCACGTGAACCGACTGGGTGTTCGCCCCGCCCAGGGCGGCGGGGCTGCGGACCGACTCGGCCCACTCCGCACCCACCATGATCCGCCCCTGCCCGGCGCAGCTCATCTCGTAGTGGCACATCTCCGGCGCCTCCGGCGGCCCGTCGATGGCCATCGTGACCTCGAACCCGAACGCCCGCTCCAACCACGCCAGGGCCGCCTTGGGATCCCGATAGTGCACGCTCGATGTGAACACCTGGTTTTCCATGCAGGAGACATTTACCCATATTGGAAACTATGTCAAGCGTGAGACCCCCTCGGTGAAGCGGCCCGCCGTTGCACCTCATGAGCCGGCCCCCCTGTGCTACGCCAGCGCCGTGACCGACGCCCGGACCATCGCCGACGACCTCGTCGCCACGGCCGTGCGGGTCGTCGAGGACCTTGCCTTCGGGGTCGCGCCCGGCCTGGCGCTGCCGGAGACGCTGGCCGGGCACCGGGTCGACGCCGACGCTCACGCCGACCTCGTCTTCACGCTGGGGCTGCTGCACGAGGCGGGCATCGACGAGGTGGTGGCGGGGCTGCCGGTCGTGCCCACGTTGCGGCAGCGCCTCGCCGAGACCGACGCCCGGCGCACGCACACGTTCTTCTCCTACCGGATCGCCGAGACCGTGGCCCGGCTCGGCGGGCTCGACGCGCTCGACGCCCCCACCCGCCAGGTGGCGGCCGACGCCGCCGACAGCACCGAGTGGATCCCTCTGCTGGACGAGGGCGTGTTGCCCCGCAACTACGCCGTGGTCCTGGCCCGGTGCGAGGTGGCGCGGGCCCGGCTCGGGCTCGCCGTCGACGGCGGCGTTCTCGAGGGTCTGCTCGATCGCGTCCGCGCCCTCCTCGGCGAGCACCCGGAGGGATGGCTCGACGACTCCCACGACGGCCGGGGGCAGGTCGACATGTACACGGTCGACGCCTACCTGTTCGCCGAGCCCTTCGCCGACCGGCTCGGTGACCTGTGGGATCGCGGGGTGCGCTCGGCCGCCCGGCTGGTCGAGGCCGTGGCGTCGCCGGGCGGCGCCGCCCTGCCGTGGGGGCGCTCGATCGGGGCGCTGGCCGTGTGCCACACGGCCGAGCTGGCGGGCGTGCTGCTGCGGCGGGGCATCGAGGTGGACACCGAGCGGTGGCTGGGCCTGGCCCGCGCCGCCGCCGGCGCCGCCCCCGGCTGGTTCGACCGCGGGCTGGTCGTGGCCCACAAGCACCGGGCACCGTTCCGCTACCGCGGCCCCCAGCGCCGCCTCCAGATGACCCTGGACTGCGCCGGCAAGCTCGTCACCACCGCCCTCGACCTGCGAGCGGCGGCCATGAGCAACGGTTCTCAGTACGGGAAAGGTCGCGAGAACGACCATTCCCATACTGAGAACGCGGGGGTGGGGGCACGCGACGAGTGGATCTCGTTCGGGGAGGGGCTCGGCGTGTGGGCGCGGGGCGATCCCCGCCTCAGCTTCGCGCTCCCGGTGGTGGGTGGGCCCGGCGCCGACTACGCGCCCGCACCCCGCCACCCCGGGCGCCTCGACGTCCCCACGGACCAGCCGCTGGCGTGCTTCGTGCCGCTCGCCTGGCGAGGTGAGGCCCGCTTCGCCCCTGGGGGCGCCGCCGCCCACGTCGAGCACCGGCCGGGCGGCCTCGAGCTCCGGCACGACCGGTTCGTGGCGACGGCCGGGGAGGTCGGGGGCGGTGCCGGGCCCGAGACCCTCGACGCCCGCCGCCACGCCCGCTACCGCGTCGACGGGCGGACGCTCAGCGTCGCAGAGGACCTGACCTTCGAGCGACCGCCCGGGGCGCTGGCCGTCCTCGTCCCCGAGACGGCGGCCCAGCCGCTGCGGGTCACCGCCGCCGGCGACCCGGTCCGCCGGGTGACGACGGTCGACGTCGACGGGCTGGCCGAGTGGCGCAGCGTGAATGGCGAGCTCCGAGCCGTCCACCAGGTGGAGCTCACGCCCGGCCGGCAGGTGCGGTTCCGGTGGTCGGTTACGCCCAAGCTGCGGGTGGCCTCGACGGCCCACCACCACTGGTACCACGAGTGCCTCTACGGCCCGCTGGCCGACCGGGTCCACACCCGCCCGGTGCCCTTCCACCTGCTCGACCGGCCCGACCGCCTGATCGAGGCGCTGGCCGACGTCGACGTGCTCCACCTCCACTGGCCCGAGTGGTTCGTCGGCCTCGACGCCGGACGGTCGCGCCGCGTCGCCACCGCCGTGGCCGAGGCCGGCGTGCCCGTCGTCTGGACGCAGCACAACCTGGCCCCTCACGCCGCCCCCGACGACACCGAGCTCTACCGGCCCTGGGCCGAGGTCGCCGCCGGCGTGATCCACCACAGCGAGTCCGGCCGCAACGCCGTGACCGCCCGCTACCCCTTCCGGGACGACGCCCTGCACCGCGTGATCCCCCACGGCCACTGGGGCCCGCTGATGGCGGCGGCGGCCGGCGCCGGTGACGCCGTCGGCGCCGAGGGCACCGGTGCCCGCCAGGCCGCCGAGGCCGAGCTCGGCCTGGCACCCTGCCACCTGCGCATCGGTCTCGTGGGGGCGCCCCGCCCCGGCAAGGACACGCAGCTGCTCGTCGACGGGTTCGCCGCCTGCCGGCGCGATGAGCTGCAGCTCCTCGTGCTGTGCCACGCCGGCGAGCGCCTGCCCGATGACCCCCGCATCACCGCCCTGCCCTACGAGGAGGTGCCGCGGCCCGTCTACGACCGCCGCCTGGCCGCCATCGACGTCCTGGCCCTGCCGCTGGACGGGCGCACCTACCTCACCACGGGGCAGGTGGCCGACGCCGTCGGTGCCGGCATCCCCGCCCTCGTTTCCCCGTGGCCCTACCTGCACGAGGCGCTCGGCGCCGCCGGCATCCCCTACGGGCACACGGCCGCCGACCTCGCCGCCACGCTCGACGCCCTCGACGACGACACGCTCGCCCGCGCCCGGGCGGCGCTGCCCGAGCGCCGGGCCGCCCTCGACTGGGCGCCCCTGGCCGACCGCACCTGGGAGCTGCTCGACGAGGTGGCCGCCCGCTCCGCCGTAGATTGACGCAAGTGTCAGAAAACCCGTACGCTCGTGGGCCGTGCCGTCGCGAACGCTGGACTTCGAGGTCTTCGACGCCGACAACCACATGTACGAGACCCGGGACGCGCTGACGAAGCACGTCCCCCGCGAGTACCAGGGCGTCATCGACTACGTGGAGGTCCGCGGCCGCACCAAGATCGTGGTCAAGGGGGTCATCAGCGAGTACATCCCCAACCCGACCTTCGACGTCGTCGCCCGGCCGGGGGCCCAGGAGGAGTACTTCAAGCGCGGCAACCCCGAGGGCAAGTCGTACCGCGAGATCGTGGGCAAGCCGATCCGCGCCCTGCCAGCCTTCCGCGAGCCCGGCGCCCGCGCCGAGCTCATGGACGAGCTCGGCATCGACCGCGCCCTCATGTTCCCCACGCTGGCCAGCCTCGTCGAGGAGCGCCTCCGCGACGACGTCGAGGCCACGCACGCCGTCATCCACGCCCTCAACGAGTGGATGCTCGAGACCTGGACGTTCAACTACCACGACCGGATCTTCCCGGCGCCGGTCATCACCCTGCCCATCGTCGAGCGGGCCATCGAGGAGCTCGAGTGGGTCGTCGAGCGGGGCGCCCGGGTCGTCCTCATCCGGCCGGCCCCCGTGCCCAGCATCCGGGGCGTCACCCGCTCGCCCGGCCTCCCCGAGTTCGACCCGTTCTGGCGGCGCGTCGTCGACCTGGATGTGCTTGTTGCCATGCACTCGTCGGACAGCGGCTACGCCCGTTACGTCAACGACTGGGAGGGCACGCGCGAGTTCCTCCCCTTCAAGCTCAGCGCCTTCCGGTCGGTGGCGATGGGGCACCGGCCGATCGAGGACACGATGGCGGCGATGATCTGCCACGGTGCCCTCTCCCGCTTCCCCGAGCTGCGCATCGCCGTGGTCGAGAACGGCAGCGGCTTCGTCCGGCCCCTCTTCCAGAACCTGGGGGAGGCCTACCGGATGATGCCGCAGGAGTTCGCCGAGCACCCGATCGACGTGTTCAAGCGCAACGTCTGGGTGCACCCGTTCCACGAAGAGGACATCAAGGGGCTCGTCGAGCTGCTCGGCGCCGAGCACGTGCTGTTCGGCTCCGACTTCCCACACCCCGAGGGCATGGCGGACCCCATCACCTACGTCGACGAGCTGGAGGGCCTGCCGCGCGACGACGTCGTCAAGATCATGGGCGGCAACCTGGCGGGCCTCGTGGGCGCCGGCGTCCCCGCCTGAACGCGGCAGCGGCGCGAAAGTTGGGGAATGGGACTCGGCGCTGCCCCGACCCCCGACGCTGACCGCAACCCTGACGGTGCGGCAGTGCAGCGGCGCGCCCCGTTCTCCGACAACCCCCGGGTCGGGGCCCGCGGCCAGCGCGCCCGGCAGCGCATCCTCGACGCCGCCCTGCGGGTGTTCGGCGAGGAGGGGTACCACCGCTGCGGCGTGATCCGGATCACCGAGGTGGCCGGCTGCTCGCGGGCGGCCTTCTACCAGTACTTCTCCAGCAAGGAGGACGTGTTCAGGCAGCTCGCCGGGGAGGTGGGGCGCCAGCTCACCGCCTCGGCCGACGCCCTGGGCCCGATCACACCCGACGCCGCCGGCTGGCAGACGCTGCGGCAGTGGGTGGAACGCCACGGAGACATCTACGACCGCTACGAGCCGGTGTTCCGCGCCTTCCAGGCGGCCGCCGAGAGCGACGAGGCGGTGGCCAGCGGCGCCGATCGCATCGCCCAGCGGCACGTCGCCGCGGTCCGGGCCGAGCTCACGTCGTCATCGCCGGGTACGCCGCCGCCGCGCCACGTCGAGACGATGATCGCCCTGCTCCTCGAGTCCATGACCCGGACGCGCCACGTCGCCGCCCGGCTGGTCGCGGCGCTGCCGCCGGCGGCGTATCCCCGCTCCCGGGTCGACGACGCTGTGTGCGACGTGCTGCACCGCACGCTCGTCGGCCTCGATCGGGAGGTGAACGCCCATCCCCCGGCCAAGCGGCGTCCCCCGAGGGTGCCCATGGGTCCGGTGATGCGCCAGGGCCTGGCGGCCGACGAGCCCCGCGGCGACCTCAGCCCCACGGGGGAGCGCACGCTGGCGGCGCTGCTCGAGGCGGGG
>DASQUY010000402.1:0-3864 GCA_035641055.1 Acidimicrobiales bacterium
GGCGGGGGCGCCATCGGCTGCGAGCTGGCCCAGGCCTTCGCCCGGCTCGGCTCGAACGTCACGGTCGTCGAGGCGGAGGACCGCCTGCTGCCGCGGGAGGAGCCCGAGGCCTCGGCGGTGATCACGGCGGCGCTCGCCGCCGACGCCGTGGACATCGGCGCCGGCGCCGAGCTCCGCCGGGCCGAGCCTCTCGGCGCCGAAGGCGCGGCCCGGCTCCAGCTCGCCTCCGGTACGACGGTCGAGGTCGACCGCGTGCTGGTGGCCGCCGGCCGGCGCCCCAACACCGATGGCATCGGCCTGAAGGACGCCGGTGTCGCCGTCGACGACGGGGGCCACATCCGCACCGACGCCACCCTGGCCACCACCGCCAAGGGGATCTGGGCCGTGGGCGACGTCACCGGGCGGATGCCGTTCACCCACGCCGCCGCCCACATGGGCTTGCTCGCCGCCCACAACGCCCTCGCCGGCCGCGGGCGCCGGCGGCAGCGGTTCGATCCGACGCCGATCCCCTGGGTCACGTTCACCTCC
Source organism: Acidimicrobiales bacterium (assembly GCA_035641055.1). Lineage (GTDB taxonomy): Bacteria > Actinomycetota > Acidimicrobiia > Acidimicrobiales > VFJN01 > DASQUK01. The sequence continues at coordinate 529 of DASQUY010000402.1, forward strand.
CCGGAGGTCGGGCGCGTGGGCATGACCGAGGCCGAGGCGGCGGACGTCGGCGCCCGGGTCGCGTACCTCCCGCTCGATGCCGTGGACCGGGCCATCACCGCCGGCGAGACCCGCGGGTTCGTCAAGCTCGTCGCCGGGCCCCGCCGGCTCCTGCGCAACGCCGGCGGCGGGCGCATCCTCGGCGCCACCGTCGTCGCCCCCACCGGCGGGGAGCTGATCCACGAGCCGGCGCTGGCCATGCGCACCGGCATGTTCACCGGCCGCCTCGCCCAGGCCACGCACGCCTACCCCACCTGGTCGGTCGCCATCCAGCAGGCGGCGGCCCAGTTCTTCTTCGAGCTCGACGGCCGCTCCGCCCGCCCGGCCCGGCGGGGCTGAGCCGCTGGGGTCACCCGAGGGTGACGAGGCGGCCCAGGCCGACCGCGTCGAACCCTTCCTGGAGCTGGCTGGTGACCCAGACGAGCCGGTCCATGGCGAGGATCACGCCGAACACCGCCAGAGAGCTGGCGGACGCCAGCGTGATGCCGGTGAAGTGGCGCTTGATCCATCCCATCGTCCCCGCCAGCCGGCCGAAGGCCAGGCCCATCGCCATGAACGGGATGCCGAGGCCGGCCGAGTAGAAGGCCAGCAGCAGGGCGCCCCGTCCGACGCTCCCCTGGGTGGCGGCGATGGCCAGGATCGACGTGAGCACCGGCCCGATGCACGGCGTCCACCCGAAGCCGAAGGCGGCCCCGGCGACCGGGGTGGCGAACGGCCCGTAGCGGGACAGGTCGGGGTGGAAGCGACGCTCCTGGTACAGCCAGGGCGAGCGCAGGACCAGGGAGCCGAGCACGAACAGGGCCATGGCCAGGACGATCAGTCCGGAGATCCGGGTGATCGTCCCCTGATTGTCGATAAGGGTCGATCCGATCGTCGTGGCGGACAGGCCGAGCAGGACGAACACGGCCGAGAAGCCGGCGATGAACCCGCCCGTCGAGCGGGCGATCCCCACCAGGTGGCCGCGACCCTCTCGGATCTCCCCCACCTCGAGGCCCGTGATGATGGACAGGTAGGCAGGGACGATCGGCAGGACGCACGGCGACAGGAACGAGATCAGCCCGGCGCCGAAGGCTGCGAACAGGGTGACGGACTCGTTCACAGCCACCCCCCACCCATGACCTCGGGCCCGGCCTGGTGGAACCCATGACCTCGGGGCACGAGTGGCGGCACCTCCGTCACGACGTCCCCCAGCCCTCGGCCCAGCGGCGCAGCCGGGCCACCGTCAGGTCGGTCGGCCGCCGCTCGGCCAGCCGGCGCAGCGACCGCTTCATCAGCCGCACGGTGTCGGCGTAGCCGTTGCAGCCCCAGCACTCGTCCAGGTGTGCCTCCACCGCCGCCACCCGGGCGGGCCGGAGCTCGCCGTCGAGGTAGGCGTCGACGTCCCGTCGCATCCGGCGGTGGGCGGCCTGCAGCATCGCCCCGGGAACCCGGGACCAGGGCGGATCTGTTCCCTTGCGGAATGTGACCGGCGGCGGCAGGGTTCCCCCGTCGTGGGAACGTCGCCGGAGTCGCGCGCCCTGTCGGACCAGGAGGCATTCGCGCGCTACGTCGTTCCCGAGATCGAGGTGTTGCTGCGCGTGGCGCTGTCCCGCACGCGCAACGCCGCCGATGCCGAGGACCTGGTGCAGGACACGCTGCTGCGTGCCTACCGGGCGATCGGCCGCTTCGACGGGAGCCATCCCCGGGCATGGCTGTTGACGATTCTGCGCAACGCCCAGGTCAACCGGATCCGCCGCCGCCGACCCTCCCTCCTCCGCGACCCGGACGCCGGCCAACGCGCCCAGGACGCCCGGGACGCACAACCGAGCGCCGAGGCCATCGTCATCGGCGAGGCGTTCGACGCCACCGTCGAGGACGCGGTGACCAGCCTGCCCGGCCGCTTCCGCCAAGTCGTCGAGCTCGTAGACATCGACGGGCTCAGCTACCAGGAGGCCGCCCAGGTGCTCGGCGTGCCCATCGGCACCGTGATGAGCCGCCTCCACCGTGCCCGCCAACGCATCCGCACCCGGCTCATCGCAGCCGGCCTCGTCCCCCGGAGTGTCCCATGAGCCTCTGGCGCCGACACCGCGTCGCCAACCGGCCCCTCACCTGCCGGGAGGTCGGCAAGCTGCTCCAACGCTTCCTCGACGGCCACACTGACCAGCAGGCCACCGCCAAGGTGGCCGAGCATCTCGAGGACTGCCGGCGCTGCGGCCTCGAGGCGGGCATCTACCGGGAGATCAAGGCGTCGCTGGCGCGCCGGGCCCCGTCCCTGCCCGATACGACGCTGATCCGCCTCCGGCGCTTCGGCGACCAGCTCGTCAGCGAGGGGCCCCCGGCGCCGTCCGACGACGGCGACGAACCCGGCCCCGGCTGATCGTGGGCGACCTCCTGTTGCCCCGCACCGATGCCGGGGCCCTGGCCCAGGCCGTCGGGGCCGCCGTCGTCTACACCGGGGCGCTGATCGCCGTGCGCCGCCAGCGGGACCTGCTGTGGTTCGTCGGCGGCCTCGCCACCCTGACCTTCGCCTGGTTCGCGCTCCGCACGGTGCATTGATCGGACGCCGGAATGCCGGGACTTGCCCCCCGGGTTCCCCTCGCGTTCGCTGACGTACGGGATGGTGATCATGAGGGCTGCGCGATCGGTCGCCGGCATCGTGGGGCTGGGATTGGTGGCCGCGGCCTGCACCGGCGGCGGCAACGGCGGTGGCGGCGGTGACGGCGCATCGGGCCTGGCCGGAGCGGCGACGGCGCGCTGCCTCCTCGATCCCGACGCCCCGGTCGAGGAGGTGAACGCGATACCCACGGACGCTGCCTCGGCCCTCGACGACCCCGACGACGCCAGCTTCCCCGAGCCGCTGGTCGAAACGGACTGCATCCTCTCCGGCGGGCCCCCGCCCGACGGCATCCCCGCCATCGACGAGCCGAAGTTCCTCGACCCCGGCGAGGTCGACTTCCTCGAGGACCGCGAGCCCGTCATGGCCATCGAGATCGAGGGCGACGCCCGGGCCTACCCCCTGCAGATCATGACCTGGCACGAGATCGCCAACGACGAGGTCGGCGGCGTGCCGGTGACCGTCACCTACTGCCCCCTCTGCAACACGGCCATCGCCTACGACCGCCGGCTCGGCGGCGAGGTGCTCGACTTCGGCACCTCGGGCAAGCTCTACAACTCGGCGCTGGTCATGTACGACCGCCAGACGGAGTCGCTGTGGAGCCACTTCACGGCCCAGGGCATCGTCGGCGCCCTCACCGGCGCCCGGCTCGACACCGTCCCGGTCGACATCGTGTCGTGGGAGGAGTGGCGGGAGGCCAATCC
>DASQUY010000403.1:0-4234 GCA_035641055.1 Acidimicrobiales bacterium
CGCGAGCGGCTGGATGGCGAGCGATCCCGGCCCGCCGCCGCCGACCAGCGTGTCGGGCTCACCGGGGATCGCCGGGTTGGCGGCGAAGAAGCACCAGTGCCACGCCACCCCCGTCGCGCCGGCGAGCCCGGCGGCGACACGCGCCGTCGTGAACCCCCGGCTCCCGAGCTCCTCCACCTCCTGGAGCCCGACGATGTCGGCGCCGGCTCCGGCGATGGCGTCGACGAGCAGCGGGATGCGAGCGTCGAGCGATTCGTTGGACGTGGCGAGGGCACCCAGGACGTTGTAGGTCGCGACCGTCACGCTCGCACCGGACCGTCGCGCGGCCTGCGGACCGTGGTCCGGTGGCGGGCCCTCGGTGCCGCAGGCCGGCACGGGCTCGGGCTCGACCTCGGGCTGGGGTGCGGCGACGGCGCCGTCTCCGGCCGCCGGCACCATCACCGCGAGCGCGCTGACCGTCGCCGCCAGCGCGGCGGCGACCCGTGCCCGCGCCCCTCGCACGTCGTTCACGTCACGGCTGCCCGAGCACCATCGGGAAGTGGTGGATCGACCGGATGCCGGTGGTGTAGTCGAGCGTGTGGCCGGGCTTGATCGAGTAGTCGGGGATGCGGCGGTGCCACTCCCGCAGGGTCACCCGGAGCTCCTGGCGTGCCAGGTGCGATCCCAGGCAACGGTGGATCCCGCCACCGAAGGCGAGGTGGCGGTTGGGGTCGCGGTCGAAGCGGACCTCGTCGCCGTCGCCGAACTCGCTGTCGTCCGTGTTGGCCGAGCCGATGAGGACGCTCACGTGGTCGCCCCTGTGGATCGGGCAGCCGTCCAGCTCGGTGTCGTCCATGGCCACCCGGCTCACCATCATCACCGGCGACTCCCAGCGCAGCAGCTCCTCGACGGCGGCGGGAACGAGGCCCGGGTCCTCGACGAGCTGCCGTCGCCGCTCGGGGTGCTGCGCCAGGTAGGCGAACATGCAGTCCAGCGAGGCCGTCACCGTGTCCAGCCCGGCGATGAGGAAGAGAAAGCAGATGTCGAGGATGTCCTCCCGCGTCAGCCGGTGCCCGTCCACCTCGGAGTGCAGGAACGTCGTCAGCAGGTCGTCCCGGCCTTTCGCCTGCCGCTCGTCGAGGATCTCGTCGAAGTAGGCGTAGATCGAGCGGGCGGCCTCCCGCTGGTGCGCTTGGGCGGTCTCGCTCTGCCGCACGGTCCCGGTGACGTGCTCGGGCCGGATGATCCCGTCCTTCATGGCGAGGAACCGGGGCAGCTCGTCGAGCGGCAGCCCGAGGAGGGTGAGGAAGACCTGGGAGGGCAGCGGGATGGAGAACTCGGTGGCGAAGTCGATCTCGTCCCGCCCGTCGAAGCCGTCGATGAGGTCGTTGACGAGCTGGGCGACCGGCTCCTCGAGCCTCGCCATCTGCCGGGGGGCGAAGAGCGGGTCGAGGATCCGGCGGTACTTCTTGTGCTCCGGCGGATCGATCTGCAGGGGGATCAGCGGCCGCACGTTCTGCAGGTCGACGGCCGACATGTTCGAGGAGAAGACGTCGGGCCGGCGGAACACCTCCTCGACGTCCGACCGCCGGCTGACGACCACCAGGCTGTCGACCACGGGCATGACCGCCGCCGACTCCCGCATCTCCCGGTAGGTGGGCTGGGGGTTGCGGTTCATCTCCGGCGAGCCCAATGGAACGGTGGTCGTGCTTTCGTGTGAGCCGCTCACGAACCTCTCCTCACCCTCCGGCGCGTGCGGACCGGACGTGACGCACGCGTCAGCTAACGTTTGCGTCACACTAGCGCGGCGCCGCGGCGCGACCATGGCGAGAGCAGTGACAGCGAGACTGAGGGGGTGGCGGTGGCCGACTCGAGGATGTTGATCGACGGAAAGCTCGCCGAGGCCGAGGGGGGCGCCACGTTCGAGAACGTCAACCCCGCCACCGAGGAAGTCGTGGGCGTCGCCGCCGACGGCTCGGCGGCCGACATGGCCCGGGCGGTCGAGGCGGCCCGCCGGGCCTTCGACACCACCGACTGGGCCACCGACCGGGCGTTCCGCGCCGCGTGCCTGCGCCAGCTCCAGGCGGCGATCACCTCCGAGCAGGAGGAGCTGCGCCACGAGCTGGTGGCCGAGGCCGGCTGCCCGATCCTGCTCACCTACGGCCCCCAGCTCGACGCCCCGCTGCGGGAGGCGCTGCTGTGGCCGGCCGAGGCGATCGAGCGGTTCGCCTGGGAGCGGCCGCTCGGCCCCAAGGACGCCCTGGGCGTCGGCTACGAGACCGAGCGCTGGGTGTGGAAGGAGCCGGTCGGCGTCGTCGGCGTGATCGTGCCGTGGAACTTCCCGGTCGAGATCATCCTCAACAAGCTCGGCCCCGTCCTCGCCATGGGCAACACCTGCGTGGTGAAGCCGGCGCCGGACACGCCTCACAGCGCCGCCCGCGTCGCCCGGCTCGTCGCCGAGGCGACCGACATCCCGCCCGGTGTGCTCAACGTCGTCACCAGCGCCGACCACCTGGCGGGGGAGGTCATAACCACGTCACCGGACGTCGACATGATCGCCTTCACCGGCTCGACCGCCACCGGCCGGCGGATCGTGGAGGCCGGCGCCGCCACCCTCAAGCGGACGTTCCTGGAGCTCGGGGGCAAGTCGGTCAACCTGTTCCTCGACGACGCCGACCTGGCCAAGTCGCTGCCCGGCGCGGTGACCTCCTGCATGCACGGCGGCCAGGGCTGCGCCATCCCGTCCCGCATCCTGGTGCCCCGCAGCCGGTACGCCGAGGCGGTCGACCTGGTGCGCTCGGGCTTCGACGGCTGGAGCTACGGCGACCCCACGGACGCGTCCGTGCTGCAGGGCCCGCAGATCTCCCGCAAGCAGCAGGACCGGGTGCTGGGCTACATCGAGAAGGGCAAGGCGGAGGGTGCCCGGCTGGTCGCGGGCGGCGGCGTCCCCGACCACTTGCCCCGCGGCTTCTTCGTGGAGCCGACGCTGTTCGCCGACGTCGACAACGCCATGATCATCGCCCGCGAGGAGATCTTCGGGCCGGTCCTGGTGATGATCCCCCACGACGGGGACGGTGACGCCGTCCGTATTGCGAACGACTCGCACTACGGGCTGTCCGGCGCCGTCACCGCCGGCGACCCGGACCGCGCCCGGGCGGTCGCCCGCCGCATCCGCACCGGGACGCTCGGGGTCAACGGCGGCGTTTGGTACGGCGCCGACGCCCCGTTCGGCGGCTACAAGGGCTCGGGCATCGGCCGCCAGTGCGGCGTCGAGGGCCTGGAGATCTTCACCGAGACCAAGACCGTGGGCTGGCCGGCCGGCACTGCCGGTCTTTGAAGGAGAATCGGGCCATGACCCCGGAAGATCTTCAAAGTCGTGACGACCGGCCGCTGGCGGGGGTCAAGGTCGTCGAGCTGGCGAGCTGGATGTTCATCCCGTCGGGGGGCACGGTGCTCGTGGATTGGGGCGCCGAGGTCGTCAAGGTCGAGCACCCGGTGACCGGCGACCCCCAGCGGGGCCTCGTCACCTCGGGGCTGATCCCTGGGGGGAAGGGCGCAGTCAACTTCATGGTCGAGCAGCCCAACCGGGGCAAGCGCTCGGTGGCCATCGACCTGGCGCGCCCTGACGGGCACGAGGCGTTCATGAGGCTGATCGAGGGCGCAGACGTCTACCTCACCAACTACCTGCCACCGGTGCGGCGCAAGCTGCGGGTCGAGGTCGACGACGTGCGGGCCCGCAACCCCCAGATCATCGTGGCCCGCGGCTCGGGCCAGGGCCCCAAGGGGCCCGACGCCGACAAGGGCGGCTTCGACGGCGCCTCGTTCTGGGCGCGCGGCGGCGTCGGCGCGGTGATGCCGCCCAACGCCGAGGGCTGGCCGCCGGGTCAGCCCTCTCCGGCCTTCGGAGACGTGATGGGCGGCATGGCCACCGCCGGGGCGATCGCCGCCGCCCTGCTCCGGCGCGAGCGCACAGGGGAGGCCAGCGTCGTGGACGTGTCGCTGCTGGCGACCGCGCTGTGGCAGGTGTCGCCGCTGGTGGTCGCGGCCAAGCTCTTCGGCCTCACGCGCCTGCCGACGGGCGACCGGCGCAAGATCCCCAACCCCGGGGTCAACACCTACCGGACCGCCGACGACCGCTTCATCGCCCTCATGCTGTTGCAGGCCGATCGCTATTGGGGGGACCTGGCAACACGCCTCGGGCGTCCCGAGCTGACCACCGACGAGCGCTTCTCGACCGCCGAGGCCCGGGCGCAGA
>DASQUY010000404.1:0-2693 GCA_035641055.1 Acidimicrobiales bacterium
TCCGCCCCGGCGCATTACCGGCAGGAAGTACGCGACCTTTCGGGGGTTCCCAGCGATGATGGACACACCGGGCGCTGCCCGCACCACGGTGGGACGCAACCCGCCGAAGGTCGGCGACGGCGGGGCTGGCGAGCCGCCCACGTGGGCTACGTGGCGCGAGGCACGCGCGGTGCTCGCCCACCCGCCGCACCTTCGCCGCACCGCCGCGATCGCCCTGGTGGTGGGGACGATCCTGTTCGGCATCAACCAGCTCGACGTCGTCCTGCGAGGCGAGGCCGACACCGTCGTGTGGATTAAAGCCGCCGTCACCTACCTCGTCCCCTTCTGCGTGTCCTGCGCTGGTGTCCTGGTCGGCACCCGCTGCCCACCCGGCCCGGCCGGGCCCCCCGACACCCCGCCCGGCCCCGACATCGAGCGAGAGGTCGCCTGACACCGTGTCCCTGTCAGCTGCGACCCGCGGCTGGTCTGCCACGTCATCGCTCCCGCCAGGGAGGGGAATGCGCCAGCGCGCTGACCGGGTTTCCCGACCGACCGCATCCGGGATGCCACATCCGGCCCGGCGAGCGAGCAACGTGGATGGAGCCCCGTGAGCCGTGAGTTCGACTTGGTGGTGATCGGTGGGGGTGCCGCCGGCATCACCGCCGCCCGGGAGGGGGCTCGGCGCGGTGCGCGCACGGCGCTGGTCCAGGACGGGCCGGTGGGCGGCGACTGCACGTTCACTGGCTGCGTGCCGTCCAAGACCTTGCTGGCCGCCGCCGCCCGGGGCGCGTCGTTCGCTGACGCCATGGGCGCGGTCCGCATGGCCGTGGCGCGCATCGCCGCCAGCGAGGACGACCTGGCTCTCGAGCGGGACCGGGTCTCGGTGATCCACGGGCGCGCCGTCCTGCGGTCACCCCGCGAGGTCGACGTCGACGGCACCCGGCTCCGCGGCCGCCGGATGATCATCGCCACCGGCGCCGGGCCCGCCGTCCCGCCCATCGAGGGCCTGCGCGACATCGACTACCTGACCAACGAGAGCGTCTTTTCGCTCGCGTCGCTTCCGCCCCGGCTCGCGGTGCTCGGTGGGGGCGCGACGGGCTGTGAGATGGCCCAGGCCTTCGCGCGGCTCGGTTCGACCGTCACCGTCATCGAGGCCGAGGACCGCCTGCTGCCCCGGGAGGAACCCGAGGCCTCCGAGGTGATCGCCGCCGCCCTCGCCGCGGACGGCGTCGCGATCGGCACCGGCGCGACCCTCGATCGCGTCGAGGGCCCCGCCGACCGCGGCGGCGCTCGGCTCCAGCTCAGCTCCGGCACGCTCATCGATGCCGAGCGCGTGCTGGTTGCCGTGGGCCGCCGCCCCGCCACCGACGGGCTGGGCCTCGCGGAAGTCGGCGTCGCCGTGGACGAGCGGGGCTACGTCCGCACCGACGCGACGCTCGCCACCAGCGTCAACGGGATCTGGGCCATCGGCGACGTGACCGGGCGCATGCCCTTCACCCACGCCGCCGCCCGGATGGGTTTCATCGCCGCCCGCAACGCCCTGGCCCGTCGAGGCCGCCGCCAGCGGTTCGATCCGACGCCGATCCCCTGGGTCATGTTCACCGCCCCCGAGGTCGGCCGGGTCGGCATGACCGAAGCCGACGCGTCCGAGCGGGCCGGCCGGGTTGCGTACCTCCCGCTCGACGCCGTCGACCGGGCCATCACCAGCGGCGAGACCCGCGGGTTCGTCAAGCTCATCGCCGGGCCCCGCCGCCTGCTCCGCAACGCCGGCGGCGGCCGGCTCCTCGGCGCCACGGTGGTCGCCCCCACCGGCGGCGAGCTGATCCACGAGGCCGCCCTGGCCATGCGCACCCGCATGTTCACCGGCCGGCTCGCCCAGACCACCCACGCCTACCCGACCTGGTCGACCGCCATCCAGCAGGCTGCCGCCCAGTTCTTCTTTGAGCTCGATGGCCGCACCGCCCGACCCGCGCGCAGACCCTGAAGCGAGGTCACCCTCCGACATGCCGCCACCGCGAGCCCCGCTAGCCGAACCAGGACGCACGCGGAGGAGCCGCCGGGCTGTCATCGCCCTGGTGGTGCTCGGGGGCGGGGTGCTGGTCGCGTTCCTCGCCGTGACCCGCTCGAGCGGAAGCGACGAGGCTAACGACGAAGAGGCGACGTCATCGGTGACGCGCACGTACGCCGGCCTGTGCATCGCCCTTGGCCTGGCAGACGGCGACGACGTGTCGGGGGCTCGCGCCGCGTTCTACGACCGCTCCCACGACGGCCTGCACGAGCTGGCGGCCCGCGCCACCGATGTCGACACAACCGCCGCGGCCCGGTTGCTCGAGGCCAAGCAGCGGGTGGAAGCGTTGCTGGAGGTCGCGCCAACCCGAGCCGTCCTCACCGCGACGCTCGCCAGCCTGGCCGACGCCACCGCCCGCGCCGCCGAGGTCGTGGGCCAGGCCGACGTGCAGGGATGCGACTGATGGGCGATCCTGCGCGCATGGCGCTGGTCGGACGCCGCCGACCCATCCTCGTCGGATTGGCTGGGCTCCTGGTCGCTGCGTGCGGCGGCTCGGGCGGCGATCGCGACGCTGCCGGATTCTCGGAGGCGTCGGACGAGGGGTTGGTGGCGCAGGTCGCGAGCTACGACCTGGTCGTCGGGCGTGACCAGCGCTTCATCGTCGGGCTGTTCAGCAACGATCGCGGCGGGGTCGCCTTCGGGGAGG
>DASQUY010000405.1:0-12216 GCA_035641055.1 Acidimicrobiales bacterium
CCCCCGCCGGGCTCGCCACTCGTTCTGGTTGCAGCTGTGCGGTCATATGCCGCACAGCTACAACCAGTAGGGGATGGCGGGCCGCGCGGTCATGGGGCGCGCCGACCCGGGGGCAGGGGCTCGTCTTCCCACAGCTCGGCCACGCGCCCGACGGCGGGCCGGCCGCGGCGAGTGTGCAGCCCGTCGCCGGACCGAGCGTCCAGCCTCTCGGTGACGTGCGCCGTCACCCGCTCGGTGATCTCCTGGAGCAGCACTTGGCGCTCGGCGTCCACGAAGGCCCGGTGCTCAGCATGGAAGGCCCGGGCCGTGGCCAGGCAGACGCCGATCATCACGATGCTGAACGGCAGCGCGGTGAGGATGAGCGCGGTCTGCAGGGGCACCAGTCCACCGGTCACGAGGAGTGCGATCGCCACGGCCGCGGCCGCCAGCGACCAGAAGACGCGGTTCCAGCGCGGGGGGTTGGGGTGACCGCCCTCCGACAGCATCGAAAGCACGAACGAGCCCGAGTCCGACGACGTCACGAAGAACAGGGCGATCAGCACCAGCGCACCGACCGACGTGGCCGTGCCAGCCGGTAGCACGTCCAGCAGGTCGAAGAAGGCGACGTCGGCGTCGACCGTGGAGCCCGTGACGAGCCCGCCGGCGCCGAACAGCTCGCGGTGGATGGCGGAACCGCCCATGATGGCGAACCACAGGAAGCTGATAAGCGTCGGCACCCCCAGCACGCCGGCCACGAACTCGCGCACCGTCCGCCCCTTGGAGATGCGGGCGATGAACACGCCCACCAGCGGCGCCCACGACAGGAACGCGCCCCAGAAGAACGTGGTCCACTGGGCCTGCCAGGCCTCGCCCTCGGCTCCCTCGAAGGCGGTCACGTCAAAGGTGAGCACGAGGAAGCCCGTGAAGTAGTTCCCGATCGACTGGACGAAACCCCGCAGCAGGAACAGCGTGGGCCCGGCGATCAGCACGAACACCAGGAGCAGGCCGGCGAGGCCCATGTTGACCTTGGAGACCCACTTCACGCCTTTCGCCAGGCCGGAGACCGCCGAGACCGTGGCGACGGCGGTGAGCACGACGATCAACGTCACCTGCAGGCCGGTGGTGGCATCGGCGATTCCGACCCGCTCGAACCCCCCGCTCATCTGCAGCGCACCGAACCCCAACGTGGTCGCCACACCGAACATGCCGCTCACGACGGCAGCGATGTCGATCACGTCCCCGACCCGGCCGCGGACGCGCCCGCCCAACAGTGGCTCGACGGCCCAGCGGATGGACACCGGCCGGCCTCGCCGGTGGATGGCGTAGCCGAGGGCGAGGCCCAGCAGGCCGTAGACCGCCCAGCCGTGGACGCCCCAATGGACGTAGGTCTGGGCCAAGCCGACCTGCGCCAGCTCGGAGGGACTGCCGGAGACGCCCGGTTTGGGGTCGACGAAGTGGCTGAGCGGCTCGTACACGCCCCAGAAGACGAGGCCGATGCCCATGCCGGCGGCGAACAGCATGGCGAACCACGCGGTGGTCGAGAACTCGGGCTCGTCGTCGTCACCGCCCAGCCGGATGTCGCCGTAGCGGCTCAACCCCACCCACAGGACGAAGGCGAGGAAGAGGGCGACGACGAGGACGTAGTACCAGGCGAACCCGCTGACGACGTTGCGCTGAGCGGCGTCCACGAGCGACTCCGCCGTGTCCGGGAAGCTCACCGACAGGACCACGAACGCGACGATGACCGCCGCGGCCGGCATGAACACGCGTCGTTCGTATGGGTCAGCTGGTCGCGGGATCCTCATGAGGACGCCATGTCACCCAGGGCGGCCGGGGAAGTACGCGGAGCGTACCGCGGGGCCGCATCCCGTCGAGCGACCCCGTTCTGGGTGCAGCTGTGCGGTCGTATGCCGTACTGCTGCGCCCAGTTGGTGTCATGGGGGCGCGTTCCGGCGCGATCGCTGGTAGCAAGGTGAGGCGTGACGGCGACCGACGACTCCCGCGACCGCCTGGGACCGCTCGAGGAGGCCACCGGGGCGGCAATGCAGGAGTTGGTGGATCGCGACGCCGTGGCCCGAGTCTGGGCGCGGGACCACACGCTGTGGCGTGAGGACCCCACCGAGATCAGCGACCGGCTGGGCTGGCTCGACCTCGTCCCCGCGATGACCGCCCGGCTCGGCGAGCTGCGCGCCACCTGCGACCGCCTGGCCGACGGCGTCGACCACGTGCTGCTGGCGGGCATGGGCGGCTCGAGCCTCTTCCCCGAGGTGGTCGCCACCATGGTGCAGGCGCAGGGCGCACCCACCCTCCACGTGCTCGACACCACCGATCCCGCGGCCATCGCCCGCCTCGGGGCCGAGCTGCCGCCCGAGCGCACGCTGCACGTCGCCGCCTCCAAGTCGGGCACGACGCTCGAGACCCGCTGCCACCTGGCGTGGGCGTGGGAGCGGCATCCCGACCCGGAGCGCTTCGCCGTCGTCACCGACCCCGGCAGCGAGCTGGCGGCCCTGGCGGCCGAGCGCCGGTTCGCCGCGAGCTTCGAGAACCCACCCGACATCGGCGGGCGCTACTCCGCCCTCTCGTACTTCGGGCTGGTGCCGGCGATGTTGGCCGGCGCCGACGTCCCTGGGTTGCTGGCGTCGGCGTCGGGGGTCATCGACGCGCTGCGGGCGCCGCCGCCCGACAACCCGGCGGCCCGGCGGGCCGCCGCGATGGCGGCGGGCGTCCGGGCCGGGCGCGACAAGCTGACCCTCGTCGTCCCCGACGAGCTGGCGACGTTCGGGCTGTGGCTCGAGCAGCTCCTCGCCGAGTCCACGGGCAAGGACGGCACCGGCATCGTCCCCGTGGTGGGCGAGCCGGTGGGCGACCCCGACGTCTACGGCGACGACCGGCTGTTCGTGGCCTTGGGAGACTCCGAGCTCTCGGCCCAGCCGATGGTCCACCTGCCTGGCGGAACGGGCCTCGCCGGGCTGGGGGAGCAGGTGCTCCGCTGGGAGATGGCGACGGCGCTGGCGGGGGCTCTCCTCGGCATCCCCCCCTTCGACCAGCCCGACGTCGAGGGCGCCAAGGTCGCCACCCGCCGGGTGCTGGCGGAGGGGCGCGCCGGCGTGGCGCTGACGCCGCTGGAGGACCTGGTGGCCCAGGTCGAGCCCGGGGACTACCTGGCCATCCAGGCGTTCGTCGACCCCGAGAGCCCGGCCGTGGCGGGCATCGAGGCCGCCCGGGTGGCGCTGCGCGACCGCCTGGGCGTGGCCACCACCGTCGGGTTGGGCCCCCGGTTCCTGCACTCGACCGGCCAGCTCCACAAGGGCGGGCCCGACCGGGGGGTGTTCGTGCAGGTGGTCGGCGACGACCCCGGCGACGTGCCGATCCCCGGGGAGAGCTATGGCTTCTCCACGCTGAAGCACGCCCAGGCCGACGGCGACCTGCTCACGCTGCACGACCGCGGGCGCCGGGTCGGACGGGTCGGGCTCCGAGAGCTTTTAGAGGTGGCGACGTGAAGATCGGGATGGTGGGGCTGGGGAAGATGGGCGGGAACATGGCGGCCCGCCTCGAGGCCGCCGGCCACGATGTCGTCGGCTACGACGCCTACAGCGACGCCTCGGAGGTGGGGTCGCTGGCTGAGCTCGTCGAGCGGCTCGAGCCGCCCCGCGTCGTGTGGTCCATGGTCCCGGCGGGCGACGCCACCCAGGGGGTGATCGACGAGCTCGCGGGCCACCTGCAACCGGGCGACGTCGTCATCGACGGCGGCAACGCCAACTGGCACGACTCGGTGCGGCGCGGGCAGGCGCTGGGCGATCAGGGCATCGGCTTCGTCGACGCCGGCACCAGCGGCGGCGTGTGGGGCCGGACCGAGGGCTATTGCCTCATGGTCGGGGGCAGCCCCGAACACCTGGCGATCGCCCAGCCCATCTTCGACGCCCTGGCCCCGCCGGGTGGCGGCTTCGTGCACGCCGGCGGAGTCGGCACCGGGCACTTCACGAAGATGGTCCACAACGGCATCGAGTACGGCGTCATGCAGGCGTACGCCGAGGGCTACGAGCTGCTGCACCGATCCGGCCTGGACATCGACGTGGTCGGCGCCCTCGACGCCTGGCGGGAGGGGTCGGTGGTGCGGTCGTGGCTGCTCGACCTCCTCGTCCGGGCGTTGCGGGAGACGCCCGACCTCGAGCACATCGCCGGCGTGGCGCACGACTCCGGCGAGGGGCGTTGGACCGTCCAGGAGAGCATCGAGCGCGGCGTCGCCACCCCGGTGATCAGCGCCGCCCTGTTCGCCCGGTTCGTGTCCCAGCAGCACGACTCGATCGCCATGAAGGCGATCGCCGCCCTGCGCAACCAGTTCGGCGGCCATGCCGTGGTGGAAGAGGAGGTGTCCGCGTGAACACTCCCAACCCGTGCAGCGACGCGCTCGTGCTCTTTGGGGCCACCGGCGACCTGGCGGCCAAGAAGATCTTCCCGGCCGTCTACGAGATGGAGCGGACGGGGCGCTGCGGCATGCCGGTCATCGGCGTGGCGTCGCGCGAGTGGGACGACGACGCCCTCCGCGACCGCGCCCACGAATCGATCGCCGCTCGGGGCGAGGTCGACGAGCGCGCCTGGAAGGAGCTGGCCGGTCGCCTCAGCTACGTGAGCGGCGACTACCGCGAGACCACGACGTTCGAGCAGCTGGCCCAGAAGCTCGCCGACGTGCGGTGCCCGCTGTTCTACCTGGCCATACCGCCGGCCCTGTTCGACGACGTGGTGGAGGGCCTGGCCAGGGTCGGCCTGGCCGGCGAGGGGGCGCGTGTCGTCGTGGAGAAGCCCTTCGGCCGGGACCGGGCGTCGGCCGCCGCGCTCAACGAGGTGCTCCACCGGGTGTTCCCCGAGGAGGCGATCTTCCGGATCGACCACTTTCTCGGCAAGGAGTCGGTGGAGGACCTGCTCGTGTTCCGGTTCGCCAACTCGATGCTCGAGCCGCTGTGGAACCGCAACTACATCACCAGCGTCCAGGTGACGATGGCCGAGCCGTTCGGCGTGGAGGGGCGCGGCCGGTTCTACGAGTCCGTGGGGGCTCTGCGCGACGTCTTCGAGAACCACCTGCTGCAGGTGATCGCCCTGCTGGCCATGGAGCCGCCCGTCTCGTCCCACGAGGATGCGCTCAGCGACGAGCGGGTGCGCCTGCTGCGACAGATCCGGGCGATCGACCCGGCCAAGGTGGTGCGGGGGCAGTACCGGGGCTACACGGACGAGCCGGGTGTCGAGCCCGGCAGCGATGTCGAGACGTACGTGGCGCTGGAGCTCGAGATCGAGTCGTGGCGCTGGGCGGGCGTGCCCTGGCTGGTGCGCACCGGCAAGAGCCTGCCGGTGCAGGCCACCGAGGCGGTGGTGACGTTCGCGGCGCCGCCGCGCCTCCTCTTCGCCGACCCCCGGGCGGGCCGTCCGCACCCCAACCGGCTGCGCTTCCGGCTCGGCCAGAACGACGGGGTGACCCTGGAGGTCCAGTCGAAGGCGCCGGGCGATGATCTGGTGAGTCGCCCGGTCGAGCTGGAGGTGTCGTACGGCACCCTGTTCCCCCACCGCCAGGAGGCGTACCAGCGGTTGCTGGAGGATGCCGTCGAGGGGGACCACCGCCGCTTCGGCCGGGCCGACGCGGTCGAGGAGCAGTGGCGCATCGTGCAGGACGTTCTCGACAGCCCGCCGGCGGTCGAGCTCTACCGCAGGGGCACCTGGGGCCCACCCAGCGGCGAGACCTTGGCCGCCCCCAGCGGCGGCTGGCTCGAACCCCTCGTCGACGGCACCTGAGGTCACCCAACACCCGAACTTGCGGTGGTTAGGGACGTCATGGCGTCCTTAACCACCGCAAGTTCGACAGATCTCAGGCTGCGGCCGGGTCGGGGGCCAGGCGGGCGAGGCGGGCGACCGTGCGGTAGGCGGCCTCGGCCGGGCCGAGCTCGTCGTCGCGCAGCAGGTTGGCCATGATGCGCAGCACCCACTCCATGAGGCTGTGCGAGCGCATCCCCACGCGGGTGAGCTCGCGCATGAGCGCCGGCTGGCCGATGATCGTGGCGAAATGGCGGGCCACCTTGAAGTACAGCCCGTACTCGTCGGCGAGGAGCTGGGGGTAGCGCTGCAGCGGTTGGGCCGTCCCCGACCGCAGCGCCTCGTCGACGAGATCGGCGGCCATCCGGGCGGTCTCGTAGGCGTAGTCGATGCCCTCGCCGTTGAACGGGTTGATCGAGCCGGCGGCGTCGCCCACCACCACCCAGTTGGGTCCGACCTTGGGGTCGACCGACCCGGCCATCGGCAGCCGCCCGCCTGTGGGCGGGGCCAGCATGGCGTCGGGGTCGATGCCCCAGCGCCCGGGGGCGGTGGCCGCCCACTCGCCCATGAGGTGGGTGGTGTTGACCTCGCGGTAGCCCTTGTACGTCGACAGCAGCCCGATGCCGACGTTGATCGTCCCGTCGGCCAGCGGGAAGATCCAGCCGTAGCCCGGCAGGCTCTGCCCGTCGCGGTCGTGGACGTCGAGGCACGACTCGATCCACGGGTCGGCCGAGGCCGGGCTCTCGAAGTAGCCGCGGATGGCCATGCCCTGCGGGTACGCCTTGTTGCGGGCGCAGCCGAGCGCCCGCCCGAAGCGCGACAGCGAGCCGTCGGCCACCACGACGTAGCGGGCGTGGACCTCGCGGGTCGCCCCCGTCGCCTTGTCCTTCACGACCGCGCCGGTCACCAGGCCGTCCCGCACCAGCGGCGCCAGCGCCTCGGCGGAGGTCCGCACGGTGGCGCCCGCGTCGCGGGCGTGCTCGGCCACCAGCCCGTCGAGGTCCCGGCGGCGCACGACGTAGCCGTAGCTCGGGAAGACCGGGTGGTCGGGCCACGGCAGCTCCAGCGTGATGCCGTGGGCGACGGCCCGCAGCCCGCCGTGGCGGTGGTGGTGGGCGGCGATGGCGGCCTCGAGGCCCATGTCGCGGAGCTGGTGGACGGCCCGGGGCGTGAGCCCGTCCCCACACGTCTTGTCCCGGGGGAACTCCTTGCGCTCGAGCACGCACACGTCGTGCCCGGCCTTGGCGAGCCAGAACCCGGCCGCCGCCCCCGCCGGCCCGCCCCCGACCACCAGCACGTCGTAGCGGTCGGTCGGTCCGGCGCCGGCCGTCATGGCCGTGCCCGAGGCAATAGCGGACGCTGCGGGGAGGTCGAGGCAATAGCGAACGGAAACCGTCCGTCATTGCCTCGAGAGTGATCGAACGACAGGTATTGCCTCGGATTGGGAGCGGCCGGAAGCACCACGGACCGGCTCAGCCGCCCTCGCCGAGCTCGGCCTCGTCGACGCCGGCCTCCTGGGACAGCGGGCCCAGTCCGGGGGTGTCGCCCTCCGGACCTGTGGCCTCGGCGAGCGTCAGCTCGGCGTTGGCGACGGCGAACAGGTCGGCGTAGTCCTCGTTCGCCTCCGACACGTCCTCACCGGCGAGCTGGCGCTCGTGCAGCACGACCTGGGCGATCTGCTGGTCGTCGAGCGTGTCCCCGAACGACGGCATCGTGCCGACCTGGCCGACGGTCTTGCCCTGGGCGCCGTACGTGTCGCTCGGCCACCCGTCGCTGCCGAGCTTCACCCACATCACGTGGTCCCGCCAGTCGGGGAAGGTCTCCGCGACCGCGCCGTCGGTGAACGCCGGCCCCGAGCCACCGCCGCCGCTGGCGCCGTGGCACGACGCGCAGGCCGGGCTCGCGCCGGCCACGTACAGCTCCTCCCCCAGCACCAGGGGGTCCTCCTCGCCGGTGGGCGGCGGCTCCAGCGTCCGCACGTACACGTAGCCCCACAGCGGCAGGGCCGCCAGAACTGACATGGCCAGAAGGGGATGCGCTTCCGGCTCTTGGCGGCCTGGATGTACGGCGGGTCCGGCTTGGGGGGCTCCGGGGGCGGCGCCTCCACCGGCGTGGACGGCGCAGGCGCGGGCGTGGCGGCCGCCTCGGCCGGAGCCGGCGTCGCCGCGGCCTCCGCCTGACCTTCGGCGGGCGTCGGTGTCTCGCCACCGCCCAGACCCAGGGCGGCTCGGCGCTCGCGGGAACGCCGGAGAAGGTGTTCGGGGACCTCGGTCAACGCAACCTCCGTGGGGGCTCCGAGCGGCCACTCTACGCACGCGCCGCCGAGGGGAACCAAGCCGCCACGAACTGGTTGTAGCCGTGCGGCATATGACCGCATAGCTACAACCAGAACGCGCCGGACCCCAATGTGATCGGCCCGGAGGCCGCGTGGTAGACCTGGCCTGGTCACCGGTCCCCCGGTTCGGTACGGTTCTATGTGAGCGATTTCACGAGGAGTCGCGAGCCGAAGTGGTCGCCTTCGTCACTGTCTGCGTGATCGGTCTGGCCGGCGTGCTGGGCGTGGTCCCCTACGGCCGTCGCCGGCCGGTCGGCGCGCCCCTGTCGTGGGGCCAGGGCATGCTGGCGGCGACGTACGCCATGCTCATGTTCGTCTGGTGGTACGCGGTGATCCCGCACCAGTGGCTCACCTGGTCGAGTAACGAGCTGGGCTGGACGGTCGACAACGTGTTCATGGAGCCCAACGACTGGCAGCCGCTCACGATCCACTTCCAGGCCATCCGCGACGTCGTCGCCGTCGGCATCTACGGCGTGGGCCTGGCCCTGCACATCGGAGCGTGGGTGTGGTGGAACGACCGGGCCAAGCCCCGCCCGGTGGAGGTCCCCGCCTCCCGCTACGGACGTCCGTTGGTGAGGAAGGGCTGAGAAGGCATGGGTACCAACGACGCCAACCCGCCGATGCCGGAGTTCCGGGACGACTACGTCCTCCAGGAGGTCGACGCCGCCTGGCTCTCCCAGGCGGTCAAGCCCAAGCAGTTCATCCACATCGACCAGTCCGAGTGCATCATGTGCGAGGGCTGCGTCGACATCTGCCCGTGGAAGTGCATCCACATGGTCACGCCCGACGCGGTCGATGTGGCCATCGACGTCGACCAGCCGGGCGACGATCCCTCCGATCAGGTGATCTTCACGATCGACGACGACGTGTGCACCCGCTGTGCCCTGTGCGTCGACCGCTGCCCCACCGGGGTCATCATCCTCGGCAAGGTGGGAGACCCGGTGGCGGCCGGCGACGGCCACCAGCGCACCAACACGCACGGTTACGGCTACGGGATGCGTCTGGGATAGGAGCGGAGAGGTAGTGGCCAAGACACTGGAGCAGAAGCCCCCGCTGCGCGAGCGGGTCGAGACGACGCTCAGGGAGCTGCCCGACACCATCCAGGGCTCGCAGGCCTGGAACTCGATCTTCCGTCCCGGCTCGATCTTCCGGAAGGGCTACAGCGACAGCCCCCGGAACCGCTCCTACGTGATCATGAACAGCGTCCTCTACCACCTCCACCCGGTGAAGGTGAAGAGGCACTCGGTCAAGGTCAGCTACACGCTGTGCCTGGGTGGGCTGAGCTTCTTCCTGTTCATCCTGCTCACGGTCACCGGCATCTTCCTGATGTTCTTCTACCGGCCGACGGCGGCGCAGGCGTGGGACGACATCTACACGCTGGAGACGTCGGTGACCTTCGGCCTGCTGGTGCGGAACATGCACCGCTGGGCGGCGCACCTCATGGTGCTGTCCGTCTTCCTGCACATGGCGCGGGTCTTCTACCACGGCGCCTACAAGCCGCCTCGCGAGTTCAACTGGGTGATCGGCGTGATCCTGCTCACGCTCACCCTGCTGCTCAGCTTCACCGGCTACCTGCTGCCGTGGGACCAGCTCTCGCTCTGGGCCGTCACCGTGGGCACGAACATGATGGGGTTCACCCCGGTGTTCGGCGACCAGGTGCGGTTCGTGCTGCTGGGCGGGGCCGAGATCGGCTCCGAGACCCTGTTGCGATGGTACGTCCTGCACGTGCTGGCGTTGCCGTTCGTGCTCGTGGTGTTCCTGGCCGTCCACTTCTGGCGGGTCCGCAAGGACGGCGGCATCTCCGGGCCACTGTGATCGAGGGCTGGCGCTGACATGACCGAGATCCCCGAACACTTGCGCAAGCGAGCGGAGGAGGCCCGCAAGAAGGCCCAGGCGGCCAAGGCGGCCGCCGCCGGCTCCGATGCCGGCGCGGGCGACGGCGGCGGAGCGGAAGAGGCGCCCACCTCGGAGGAGCCCAAGTCCGAGGCCGCCAGCCGCATCCCCGCCCACCTGCTGGAGCGCTCCCGGGCCGCCAAGGAGCGGGCCGGTGCCGGTGCCGGCGGCGGGGGCGCGGGGGCCGGCGAGCCGGCAGGCGCGGCCGCGGGCGCGGGCGGTGGGGGGACCGCCGTGGCCACCGCACCGGCGGCAGCGGCGACCGCCACCGCGGCACCACCGCTCACGGCCGGACCGGCCGGCCACACCCAGCGGCTGCTGACGGTCGTCAAGTCGGGCTCGATCCAGGACGTCAAGGCCGTCCCCCAGGACAAGGTGCACGTATGGCCGCACCTGCTGAGCATCGAGTTCGTGGCGGCGCTGGCGGCGACCGCCTTCACGCTCCTCTTCTCGATCTTCGTGAACGCCCCCCTGCTCGAGCTGGCCAACCCCAACCTGACGCCTAACCCGTCCAAGGCGCCCTGGTACTTCCTGGGACTCCAGGAGCTGCTGACCATGCTCCACCCCATGGTCGCCGGCGTGATGGTCCCCGGCATGGGCCTCGTCGGCCTGTTCCTGGCCCCCTACACCGACCGCAACCCGTCCCACAAGCCGGAGGACCGCAAGTTCGCCATCTCGATATTCACCATCTTCCTGATGTCGTGGGCCGTGCTGGTGCTGATCGGTTCGTTCTTCCGGGGCCCGGGCCAGAACTTCGTGTTCCCGTGGAACGCCGGCCTGTTCTTCGACCTGTGACCATGCTGCGCCCACCGAGCAACGAGGCTCCGACGTGAACGCCACCACCGTCCTCGCCATCGCCGTCCCGGCATTGGTCGTGTTGGCCGGCGTGTTGCTGTTCTCCGCCGCCCGCAGGCGCGACACCGGCGCCGCCACCAGCACCGGCGTGCTGGCCCGCGAGGCGGCGCGGCGCGACCGCGGCCCGGTCGACCTCGACGACGACCACGCCGCGGCGCCGGTGACCGGCCGGGAGGTGGAGCGGGCGGCGGCCCTGGCCCGGCGCGAGGAGTCCCTGCCGGCGCCGAAGGTCGAGGAGGCCCCGGTGGAGTGGGTGCCCCCCGACGAGGAGACAATGGGCGTCACCCGCCGGCAGTTCTTCAACCGGTCGATCGTGACCCTGATGGGCTTCTCCATCTCCGGCTTCGGGGCCGCCTCGCTGGCCTTCCTGTGGAAACCCAGCGAGGGCGGCTTCGGCGCCGAGATCGATGTGGGCACGGTCGAGGACATCAAAGCCGACATTGAGACGGGCTCGGGGTTCGCCTACTACCCCGAGGGCCGCATGTGGATCACCCGGTACCCGTCGGAGGCCATCGGCTCGGCGCAGGCCCAGTACACCTCGACCATGTTCACGGCCATCCAGGCGGGGCTGGAGGAGGGGCTGGTCGCCCTCTTCCAGAAGTGCCCCCACCTGGGGTGCCGGGTGCCCTCGTGCGAGACGTCAAAGTGGTTCGAGTGCCCGTGCCACGGCTCGCAGTACAACCAGGTGGGGGAGAAGAAGGGCGGCCCGGCGCCGCGGGGTATGGACCGCTTCCCGATGCAGATCAGCGGCGGCAACGTCAGCGTCGACACCGGCACGGTGCTCGAGGGCCCCCCGATCGGCACCAACACCACGGGCCAGGAGGCCGAGGGCCCCCACTGCGTCACCGGAGGCTCCGAGTAGATGCACCCCCTCGCTGCGGGCGCCACCGTGCTGGCCGCCAGCACGGTCACCGTCGCTGGTGCCGTCATCGTCTCCCTCATCCTGCTCGGGTTCGTCGCCTACGCCGTCGTCAACATCCGGACCGGGCGTGCCGAGGCCGGGTCGGAGATCGAGCTGGCGCCCAACCGGAAGCCCTACGTCGACGACGAGGAGCTCGAGACCGCCAAGCTCAACCGGACGCTGCGCTGGGCGCTGATCAGCCTCGTGATCATCGCCATCGGCCTGCCGGCCTACTGGCTGAACGAGCCCAGCCGGCAGTCGGGCGCCATCGAGGCGTTCGACGAGACCTTCGCCTCGCGGGGCGAGGAGCAGTACACCGAGGGCTCCCAGTGCGCCAACTGCCACGGGCCCGAGGGGACGGGCGGCCAGGCCTCGTTCGCCGTCCTCGACGCCGACGGCGGCTTCGTGGCGCAGGTCAACTGGCGGGCGCCGGCGCTCGACACGGTGCTGCTGC
>DASQUY010000406.1:0-14598 GCA_035641055.1 Acidimicrobiales bacterium
GGAAGGCGGCTCGACCTTGATCACGTCGGCGCCGGCGCCAGACAGCAGCGAGCCGATGACCGGCGCGGCCACGAACGTCGCCAACTCGATGACCCGACAGCCGGCCAGCGGACGATCTCGACGGTCGCCTGATGGGCCCGCCCGTGGCGTGCGTCGCCCCGGTGCGCCTTCCCAGCTTTCGACGAGCTCGGTCAGGTCGAGGACGGATCGTGGCGTCGGGGGAGGTGGTGCCGGCGCGGGTGCGGCCGACAGGCCGATCGGCACGCCGGGCATCAGCAGGGGCCCGACGGCGGGGTGGTCGTACCTGAGCGGCGGGCAGGCGTGGGCGACGGCGTCGGACGTCAGCCACGCGGCCGGATCACCCAGGCGCGCCACCGGCACATCGGCGGCGGCGAAGCGGTCCACCCAGTCGGCTGCCGTGCGGGTCGCGAACGTCTTCTCGAGCTCTTGGCCGACCTCGCGGCTGACCTCCGAGCGAAGCAGGTTGCCGAAGTCGCCGGCGACGTCCGGTCGGGCGAGCACATCGAGCCGGTCCAGCACGGTCAGGGCCTCGATGAAGAGCACGTCGCCCAGCGCGGCCAGGAAGACCCACTCGCCATCGGCGGCCTGATAGAGCCGGTAGTGGGCGTTGCCGTCCACGCTCTTGTTGCCGCTGTACACGATCGGGCCGCCGACGCCCTGGATCTGGAGCAGGTGCATGGCGAGCGCCGCGGCACGCAGACCCCCCACGTTGACAGGGCGCACACGCCCTGTGCGCTCACGGCCGACGAGCTCGATGGTCGCGTGGACGGCGCCGAGGATGCCGTGCAGGCACTCGAGGAGGGGCACGACCGAGGCCACCGGGCGCTCCTCGTGCGCCGGGTGGTAGGCGGCCATCCCGCTGAGGGCCTCGAGGAGCAGCTCGTCATGGGGCAGGTCCCGGTAGACCCCGCCGGCGGTGAGCGCGGGCATCCAGGCGTGCACGCACCCGGGCGACAGAGTCGAGACGTCGTCGCTGGTGAGGCCCCACAGTCCGAGCTCGCCAGGTCCGAGGTCGGTGAGCAGGATGTCGGCGCGACCGACGAGTCGGCTCCCGTGGCGCCGGAACTCCTCCACCGAGCCGGACCGGGCCAGGCGCTTGCCGCGGTTCCGGCAGAGCCAGCCCGGATGGTCCGGGCTGCCGATCGCCGGCGCACCGACCGTGGCGACCCGGAGGACGTCGGCGCCGAGGTCGGCGAGCAGCATGCCGGCCGTCTGCCCGGCGATGCACGAGGTGACCTCGAGCACCCGCACGCCGCCGAGGGGACCGCCCGCAGTGGTCCGGTCGACAGTCATCCGGCGCCGTCAGGCGGCGCCGGCCGCGTCGAGCAGGCTGTGGATGTCGTTGGGGCCCAGGGGCGTCCTGGTGACCTCGATGCCCAGGTGGGCGAGCGCGTCGGCGACGGCGTTGGCGACGGCGGCATGCGCCCCGATGGCACCGCCCTCGCCCATCCCCTTGAATCCACCGGGATTGGTGGTGGATCGGGTCTCGACGTGGCCGATCTCGATGTCCGGTACCTCGGTGGTCGTCGGCAACAGGTAGTCCATGAAGGTCGTGGTCAGCGGGTTGCCGTCGTCGTCGTAGACGAAGTCCTCGAGCAGCACGCCCCCGATCCCCTGCACGACGCCGCCGTGGATCTGCCCGTCGACGACCTGGGGGTTGATCATGGGACCGCAGTCCTCGGACACGATGTAGCGCTGAATCGTCGGCACGCAGGTGGCAGGGTCGATCTCGATCACGCAGAGGTGCGTGGCGTTCGACCAGGTGGGGAACTGGGTGGGACGGAACCGTGCGGTCGCCTCCAGGCCGGCCTCGACATCCGGCGGCAGGCTGTCGGCGAGCCGGTACGCGCTCTTTGCGACCTCGGCCAGCGACATCGACCGCACCGGGGTCCCCCGGACGGACACCACGCCGCCCTCGATGTCGAGGTCGAGCGGCGATGCCTCCATCGCGTGGGCGGCGACGGTCAGCACCTTGTGGCGCACCGCCATCGTCGCCTGGCGCGCTGCACCGCCGGCCACGACAGCGGTGCGGCTGCCGCCGGTGCCCGGCCCGTACGGGGTCGACTGGGTGTCGGCCTGGACGATGGTGACGTCGTCGTACTCGACGCCGAGGTGGTCGGCCACGATCTGGGCGATGGTGGTCTCCACGCTCTGGCCATGCGACGTGGTCCCGATGAAGGCGACGACCTTGCCACTGGACTCCACCCGCACGGTGGCGCCCTCGGTGGCCAGGGTCGGGGCGCCCATCGACGTGGGTTCGACGTAGGCGCTTGCGCCGAGCCCCAGGAGCCGGCCGTCGGCGCGGGCGGCGGCCTGCTCGCGGCGGAACGCGTCGTAGTCGAGCATGTCGAGCGCCTGCTCGAGCGTCTCGCGGGGCGTGATCTCCTGGAACACATTCCCGCTCGACGAGGTGAACGGCAGGTCCTCGGCCCCCAGCAGGTTCGTCCGCCGCACCTCGACCGGGTCCAGGCCGACGCGTCGGGCGGCAACATCGATCGCCATCTCGCGGGCGGTGGTCTCGAACATCCACGGACCGCGGTAGGCACCCTTGCCCATGGTGTTGGTCCACACCATCGCGGTCGAGAAGCCGAGCCGCGGGATCTTGTACGGGCCGGGCAACAGCTGGGTGTCCATCACGGCCGGGCAGGCCGGGTAGGCGCCCACGTCGGCCACATGATCGATGGCGATGGCCCCGATCGTGCCGTCGTCGTCGAGCGCCAGGCGGACGTGGCCCTGCTCGTTGCGGGAGTGCGGGGCGGCGATGAGGTTCTCGCGCCGGTCCTCGATCCACTTCACGGGCCGGCCGATCAGCTTGGAGGCCAGGACGGTGGCGCACTCCTCGCGGAACACGAACATCTTCTGCCCGAAGCCACCCCCGACGTCGCGGGCGGTCACCCGTACGTTGGCTTCCGGGACGCGCAGGTAGCGGGCGAAGAAGTTGCGGGTCTCGTGCACGCCCTGACAGGAGCAGACGAGATCGAGCTCGTCCCGTCCCCGCGACCATGAGGCGACGATGCCCCGGGTCTCCATGGGCACGCACAGGTAGCGGTTCTGTTCGATCGTGGCCTCGACGACATGGTCGGCCGACGTGAAGGCCTCGTCGAGGTCCGGCGCCAGCGGCGTGAACGGGACCTCGACCATGGCGTTCGACGGAAAGCCCCAGGCCCCGTGCACGAGGTTGTCGGTGTCGGCCGCCGCGTTTCGGTAGTCGACGACGGGCGGGGCGGGGTCGAGGTCGACCTCGATCAGCTCGCAGGCGTCCTCGGCCACGTAGCGGCTCTCCGCCACCACCATCGCGATCGCGTCGCCGACGTGGCGCACATCCGTTACTGCCAGCGGCGGGGGCACCTGTAGCTCCTCGCCGAGCATGGCGTGCCAGGCCTCGCCGAACTGCTGGTCGAAGTCTTGCCAGGTGAAGACCGCCACTACGCCGGGAAGCTTGCGGGCAGCCTCGACGTCGAGGCCGGCAATGGTGGCCCGGGCTACCTCACTGCGCAGGAACGCAGCATGGAGCAGGCCGGGCAGGACGATGTCGTCGACGTACTCGCCATGGCCCGCAACCAGCCGCCGATCCTCCTTGCGGGTCACCGACTGGCCGACGAACCGCGCCGCCGGGCCCGGCATCGCGGTCTGCTCGGCCGCGGTCATGGCGTCACCGCCGCCGTCTCCTCGGCCGCCCGGCGAACCGCCCTGATGATGCCTTGGTAGCCGGTGCAGCGGCACAGGTTGCCGGACAGGCCCTCGCGGATCTCGTCGTCGGTGGGCGAGGGGTTGTCGGCCAGCAGGGCGGTGACCGACACGACGAATCCCGGCGTGCAGAATCCGCACTGCAGGCCGTGCTCGGCGCGGAACGCCTCCTGCACAGGTGTCGGTCCGTCGCCGTCGGACAGGCCCTCCACGGTGGTCACCTCGCGACCGTCGGCCTGTACCGCCAGCACCAGACACGAACGAACCGCTCGTCCGTCCAACATCGCCGTACAGGCGCCGCACACGCCGTGCTCGCACCCCAGATGCGTGCCGGTGAGTCGGCAGTCCTCCCGCAGGAAGTCGGCGAGCGTCCGGCGGGGCTCCACGACGCCCGTGCGGGCCTCGCCGTTCACCGTGACCGTCACAGACACGTCAACCACTTGTCGCCTCCTCGATCGCGTGCGTGAGCGCCCGGGCCGTGAGCGCGGCGGCGGCCCGGCGGCGCAGGCCGGCCGACGCGTGCAGGTCGTCGGGCGGTTCGAGACCCTCCACGGCGAGCCGTCCGACCTCGTCGACGTCGACCTCCTCGGCGGCCTGGCCGAGGAGCGCGGCCTCCGCCGTCGACGCCCGCATCGGCGTGAATCCCATGCCCAGCAGGGCGACGGCGGCCCTCGCCACCAGGCCGCCCCGCACCTGGACCCCGCAAACCACGCCGGCGATGGCGAAGTCCCCGTGGCGGCGGGCCATCTCCTCCACCGCGAAACCCGAGCCAGGGCCCCAGGTCGGCAAGCGCACGGCGGTGAGGATCTCCTCGGGCTCCAGCACAGTGGTCCAGGTGCCGGCGAAGAAGTCGACGGCCGGAATGGTCCGGGTGCCGGACGGGCCCTGGGCCTCGATCTCCGCGTCCAGCGCCAGGGCCACGGCCGGGTACTCGGCCGCCGGGTCGGCGTGCGCGATCGAGCCGCCCACCGTGCCCCGGTTGCGGATCTGGAAATGCCCGATCAGCGGCGTGGCCCTGGCCAGCAGCGGCACCCGTGCCGAGACCAGCGGGTCGCGCTCGACGTCGGACTGCGGGGTCATCGCCCCGACCCGGACGCCGCCGTCGACGGCCTCGACACCGGCGAGGGCCGGGATGCGGCCGAGGTCGACCAGCGCCTCGAACCGCGTCAGGCGCAGGTTCAACATGGGGACCAGGCTCTGGCCCCCGGCCAGGACCTTCGCTTCGTCACCGAGATCGGCCAGCAGTCCGACCGCCTCGTCGACGCCGACCGGGGCGTGGTACTCGAACGGTGCCGGCTTCACGCGGCCTCCCCCCGCAGGCGGCGCAGCCGGCGGTTCGTGCCCTCGAGCCAGGCGTCGTAGTCGTCGGCCTTGCGCTTGAACGACTCGCCGACTCTCGGGTGCGGGAGCACGAGGAAGCGGCCGGACCTCATGGCCTCGACGGTCATGTCCGCACACAGCTCGGGTTCGACGACGTCGCCCAGGCCGGCGAGGGTCGCGTCGTCCGCGGAGCCTGCCGCCCCGCGGGTCTCCTCCTCGTCCTCGTTCCGGCCGAGGAACCCGGTGTTGACCGCGTTCGGGCAAAGGCACGTCACCGTTATGCCGAGGTGGGCGTAGTTGAGGGCGAGCCACTCGGCGAAGCCGAGGGCCCCGTGCTTGGTGAGCGTGTAGCCCATGGGGGAGGGACCGGTGATCAGCGCGGCCGAGGAGATCGTCTGGAGGAGCCAGCCCCGTCCCCGCTCGACCATGGCGGGCACGGCGGCCTGAGCGGCCCACACGTGCGCCAGCAGGTTGACGTCGACGATGCGGCGGACCTGCTCGGAGGTGGCGGCCAGGCCCGGGCCGTCGTCGACGATGCCGGCGTTCGAGCAGACCACGTCGACGGGTCCGACGGCCTTCTCGGCCTGCTCGACCAGCTCGGCCACGTGGCCCGGGTCGCCGACGTCACACACGATGGCCACCCCGTCGATCCGGTCGGCCACCTTGGTGGCCCGGGCCTCGTGCACATCCGCGACCACGACACGGGCGCCCTCGGCGGCCAACCGTTCGGCCAGCGCCCGGCCGATGCCGTGCCCAGCGCCGGTGACGATCGCCCCCCTGCCGTGCAGATCCATGGGCATGCCCTGCTCCTCTCAGTTAAGAGTTGGATCATAGTACTCTATTGTCCGTGGGCACGCCGCAGCTGCCAACCGGCGCATCGGAGAGTGAGTATCCTCAGTCATCGATGTCTTACGTGGGCTCGTCGTCGCCGGGGCCCGCGTCGCCGCCCAAGCTGGCCAGCGTCGTGGCTCGTCGCATCGAGGACGACGTGCTCGATCGGGCCCTTCCCGTGGGGGCCGTGGTCGGGTCCGAGGCCGAGCTCCTCGACCGGTTCGGGGTCAGTCGCGCTGTGCTGCGCGAGGCCGTCCGCATCGTCGAGCACGGTGGTCTAGCCCGCATGCGGCGGGGCCCGGGCGGCGGCCTGGTGGTGGCCGAGCCGCGCCGCAGTGCCGTGGCGACGGCCATCTCGGTCTGGTTCTCGTTCGTGGGCGTCACGATCGACGAGATCCTGGAGGCCAAGGTGCCGCTGTCGACCGGCGCCTGCCGGTTGGCCGCCGAGCGGATCGGTGAGTCCGGTATCGAACGGCTGCGCTCCCGCCTGGCCGAGTTGGAGGCCCGGTCCTCGCTCCGCCCGTCGGACGTCACCGGTCTGGACCGGTTGATCGCCGGGCTGTCGCGCAACCGGGCGGTCGCCCTGTTCGCCGACGCGTTGGGCGACATCGGCCTCAGCCGGGTGGCCATGCCCCGGGCCGACGGGGACGCGGCGGACCAGCTCGCTGGCTACCGGGGCGTCGTGGACGCCATCGTGGCTGGTGATGCGGGTGCGGCTCAGGCCCGGATGCGCGCGGTGCTCGACACGACCCGGGCCCGGGTGCAGGACCGTCCCCAGAGGGTGCCGCGAGCATCGACCGAGCCGGACGGAGACGGCGGCAAGCTGGGGGAGCGCGTCGCAGCCGCGCTCCGTGACGACATCGAGGCGGCGAGGTGGCCGGTGGGCGAGATCCTCGGCTCAGAGGCCGAGCTGATCGGACGGTACGGCGTGAGCCGGGCCGTCCTGCGCGAAGCGGTGCGCATCCTCGAGCACCACGGTGCCCTGCGCACCAAGCGGGGTCCGGGCGGTGGGCTGGTGGTGGCCGAGCCCGACGGGGCCGCCGTCGTGCGTAGCGCCCAGATCGCCCTCGAGTTCGGCGGCGTGGCGTCCTCGGACCTGTTCGAGGCGCGAGACATCCTCGAGGTGGCCACCGTGGCCCTCGCGGCCGAGCGTTGCACGCCGGAGACCGCCGAGACGCTGCAGCGGGGTCTCGAGGCCGAGCGGGCGGGGAAGAACGCCGCCGTGACCTTCCACGACCTTCACCACATGATCGCCGAGGCCGCTGGCAACCGGCCGCTGATGCTGTTCATCGACGTGCTTGCCGCCATCACGCTCAGCCACGTCCGCCCCGCCCGACGGACCGCCGAGGCCGTGGCGGCCATCTCCGACGACGCCAACCGGGCCCATGCCAGCATCCTGGCCGCCGTGACCGCCGGTGACGCCTCCCTCGCTCGCCGGCGGATGGCCCGACATCTCGACGCCGCCTCCGTCGCACTCTCCTAGCGGGCTTCTTGCACCCTGCCCCACCGCCATCGCAAGGTGGGTATACTTAGTTAACCAATTTGGGAGGCGTCAGCGATGCGGGGAGTCGAGTCCACGACGGTGCTGCACGAGCTCGACGGGAGTGGGGTGCTCACCCTCACGCTGAACCGCCCCGAGCGTCACAACGCCTGGACCCGCGAGCTCGAGGACACGCTCTTCGACCTGCTGGAGCAGGCAGGGGAGAGCCCCGAGGTCCGCGCGGTGGTCGTCACAGGGGCGGGGCGGACCTTCTGCCCCGGCCTCGACAGCGGTGAGCTCGACCGGGTGTCGCAGCCGGGCCAGGGCTACGACAACCGCGATCGGCGGAAGGTGACGTTGCCAGCGTTCGTGCCCAAGCCCGTCGTCTGCGCCATCAACGGCGCGTGCGCGGGGCTGGGGCTGGTCCTCGCGCTCACGAGCGACGTGCGGTTCGCCGCAGCTGGGGCGAAGATCACGACAGCCTTCGCCCGGCGGGGGCTTCCGGCCGAGGAGGCGGTGTCGTGGATCCTGCCTCGCGTGGTCGGCCACGGTGCCGCGCTCGACCTGCTGTTGTCGGGTCGGGTCGTCATGGCCGACGAGGCTGTCGGCCTCGGGCTGGTCCACAGGGCGCTCCCCATCGACGAGCTGCTGCCCGCTGCCCACGAGTACGCCCGCGACCTGGCCGAGAACTGCTCGCCGGCGGCGATGGCCGTGATCAAGCGCCAGGTGTGGGACGACTGGGAGCGCGGTGCCGAGGAGGCCCGCCGCCAGGCCCGAGCGTCTGTGGCGCGGGTCAAAGGCCACCCCGACTTCCGGGAAGGCGTCCGCAGCTTCGTCGAGCGTCGGGCGCCGGCGTTCGAATCACTGGCCCGCGCGATCGACCGTGCGGCAGTCGACGATCGCCCGCGCGGCTAGCCGAAGAGGTCGACCACCGACGTGGCCTCGGTCCCGACCACGCGGCCTGCCTCGGTGAGATGCTTGCGCCACAGGGCCTCGGCGCCGTCCGCGTCACCGGTCCGGATCAGCTCGATGAGCTTTGTCCGCGCCCGCACGGCCTTACGGTGCAGTCGTTCGTCGTCGGGGTGGGGCGTGCGGACGTAGTGCACGGTGGCCGCCCGGTAGATGTACTCGAGCATGCTCGTGAGCAGGACGAGGGTCTGGTTGCCGGCCGCCTCGACCATCCGGGCATTGAACTCGCTGAAGCGCTCGGGCTGGGCGCGCGTGTCGATGCTGTCGAGGAGCTTGGTCAGCTCGTCGGCGCTCGTGGCACGGTCTCGCCGCTTGGCGAGAGTGCGGGCCGCGGGGGCCTCGACCACCACGCGGGCCTCGAGCACGTCGGCCAGCGTGACGCCCCGGTACTGGAGCACGAGGCCGGCGCTGTGGGCGGCCACGTCTTCGCTCGGGACCTGCACGCGGGCGCCACCCCGGGCGCCACGGCGGACGTTGATGAGTGCCTCGGACTCGAGGATGCGGAACGCCTCGCGCAGGGTCGGGCGGGAGATGTCGAACTCGCCCATCAAGGCCGTCTCGGAGGGGAGAGCGTCGCCCTCCTTCAGCTCGCCGAGCACGATCTGGCGCCGGATGCGGCCCGCGACCAGCTCGGCCGTCTTCGGCACGCGGATGGTGAAGCGATCGTTGCGGGAGACCGCAGGGGCTGGTGTCGCCATGAGGAGCAATGGTACTGGGCGTTACCGCCGGAAGAGTGTTATCGGTCGACGAATTCTGTGTTTTCGTGACGTTCTACTGACTTCGCTGTTAGGTTAATTGAGAGTACTGTTTTGGGAGGGGTCAGTGCCACGTCCAGAGGTCCGCTACGAGGTGGCCGACGGTGTCGCGACCGTCACGATCGACCGGCCGGAGCGGCGCAACACGGTCACGTATGCGGTGCTGGACGACCTGCTGGCAGCAGTCGGTCGAGCCGACGACGACGACCGTGTCCGGGCGCTCGTGGTCACGGGGGCCGGCGACTTCTTCTCGGCGGGCACGGACCTGTCGTCCGGCGCCGGTGGCTACGACGCCGACGCGGCCGGGTTCAAACCGCTGCGCGGGGGGACGCGCGATGTCGGCGGCGAGCTGGCGCTGCGCGTGTTCGCGTCGACCAAGCCCGTCATCGCCGCCATCAACGGCACGGCCGTGGGCATAGGCGTGACCATGGTGCTGCCCATGGACGTGCGGATCGCGGCCGAGGGGGCCCGGTTCGGTCTTCCGTTCACTCGCCGGGGCATCGTGCCCGAGTCCTGCGCCACGTGGTTCCTGCCCCGGATCGTCGGCATCGCGACCGCCGTCGACTGGGCGGTCACCGGTCGCCTGTTCCCGGCCGAGGAGGCCCTCGCCGCCGGTCTCGTCCGCGAGCTCGTGCCGCCCGACGCGGTGCTTGCCCGCGCCCAGGCCATCGCAGCCGAGATAGCGGAGCAGACTGCCCCCGTTTCGGTGGCCCTCACCCGCCAGATGCTGTGGCGGCAGCTCAGCTCGCCCCACCCGCTGTCGGCCAACCGTCTCGAGTCCCAGGCACTGCTGGCCCTGGGGGCCATGCCCGACGCCCGGGAGGGCGTTGCGGCGTTCAAGGAGAAGCGGCCCCCACGGTTCCGGTCGCGGGTGAGTGACCACATGCCCGACTTCTACCCATGGTGGCGGGAGGAGCCCTTCGATGCCTGAGCAGTTCGTGGACGAGGACCGGGTCATCGACGTCGACCGACTCAACCGGCTCCTCCGCCAGGGGCATCCCGATGTCGAGGTGGTGGCGGTGCGCGAGCTGGACGCGAGCGAGGGCTCGGCCAGCCGGGTCCGCCTGGCGGTCGAGTACGCGCCGGCGGCGGATGCCGGCCTCCCGCCCACCATGTTCCTCAAGCGCAACCTGGCGCGCTTCGGGTTTCCGGGCGAGATGTACTCCACCGAGGTGCGCCTCTACCGGGACGTCCTGCCCGGCCTGCCCATCGAGACGCCGGCGATCTACGCCGTCGAGTCTGCGCCCGATGACGTGCGGTTCACCCTCCTCATGGAGGACCTGGGGGCGCGCCCGGGGGTCCGCCTCGGCATCGTCACCGAGCCCACGACTCCCGACGAGGTCGCCTCAGTCCTCGACACGCTCGTCGTGCTCCACGCCGCCTACTGGGGCGCCGGCCGCCTCGACCGCGAGCTGCCCTGGCTCGTGAGGCCAACCGCCAACCCGGTGATGAGCTTCTGGCGTGAGATCGGCCCCAGGCTCGCCCACAGTCACCTTGCGTCCGGCCACCGGTCGCGGCTCGTCGAGGCACAGCGCTGGCCAGAGGACGCGTTGTGGGCGGCCTTCGATCGCTTGGTGGTGGCCGATGACGACGACGTACACACGCTGGTCCACGGCGACGTCCACGCCGGCAACGTGTACTACGTCGCCGGCCGCGCGGGTGGCTTGCTCGACTGGCAGCTCGCCCTGCGAGGGTCCTGGGCATCGGACGTGTCCTATCTGCTCGTGACCGCACTGGACCCGGACGACCGCATCGCCCACGAACGGGACCTGCTTCGCCACTACCTCGACGGCCTGGCCGGTGCCGGGGTTGCGGCGCCGACGTTCGACGACGCGTGGCTCCGGTATCGCCAGAACGCCCTCTTCGGCGTGCTCATGTGGCTCATCACGCCAGATGGCGTGCACAGCGAGGCGGCGCAGGCCCGCAGCCTCGAGCGCTGCCTCGCCGCGGGGGAGCGCCTGGGCACGCTCTCCGCACTCGGTGTGCAATAGTACATATAGGTATCCTGAATTCGACCGAAGGGAAGCGCCCGTGGAAGGACTCGAGGGCCAGGTCGCGGTGGTGACCGGGGCCGGCCAGGGGATCGGGGCGGCCATCGCCGCCGAGCTGTCGGCGGCCGGCGCCAGGGTCGCGGTCTGGGACCTGGACGGGAGCCGGGCCAAGGGCGTGGCCGATCAGCTGGGTGGTAAGGCGGTCGGACTGGAGGTCGATGTGACCAGCCGGGACGCGGTCGAGCGGGCCCACGCGGCGACGGCCGAGTCGCTCGGTCCGGTGGACGTACTGGTCAACAACGCCGGCGTCGACGTGATCGGGCCATTCCTCGAATCCGACGAGTCCGACTGGGAGCGCATCGTCGCCGTCAACTTCCTCGGTACCATCCGGTGCTGCCACGTCGTGGTCCCGGGGATGGTCGAGCGCGGGCGGGGCCGGGTCGTGAGCCTGGCGTCCGACGCCGGCCGGGTGGGGTCGTCCGGCGAGGTCGTCTACTCGGGGACAAAGGGCGCCGTCATCGCCTTCAGCAAGGCGCTCGCCCGTGAGGTGGCGCCCTCGGGCGTGACCGTCAACTGCGTCTGCCCGGGCCCCACCGACACCGCCCTGCTCGACCAGGTGGCCGCCGTGAGCCAGAAGCTCTACGACGGCCTGGCCCGCGCCGTGCCCATGCGGCGGATCGGCCAGCCGACCGACATCGCCCCCGCCGTGGCCTTCCTCGCGTCCGACGGCGCCGGCTACATCACGGGGCAGACCTTGTCGGTCAGCGGCGGCCTCACGATGGCATGAGCGGCGGATCGCTCGTACGGGTCGAGCAGCCGGGCGACCGGGTGGCGGTGCTCGTGCTCGACCGGCCGAACCGGCTCAACGCGCTGTCGTCGGAGCTGGCGGCGGGACTGGCCGAAGCCGTCGCAGAGGTCGAGGCCGACCCCGAGGTCAGGGCCCTGGTCGTCGCCGGAGAGGGCAGGTGCTTCTCGGCTGGCGCCGACATCACCGATCTCGAGGGCCTCGACGGCCCGCACGCCTTCGCGGCCTTCGTCCGAGGCCTGGAGGGCGCCCTCGCGGCGCTCGCCCGGTGCCCGCTGCCGTCCGTGGCCGCCGTTCACGGCGTGGCACTCGGCGGTGGCCTGGAGCTGGCGTTGGCCTGCGACCTGCGCGTCGCCGAGTCGACGGCCCGGCTCGGCGTGCCGGAGATCAAGCTCGGGCTGCTGCCGGCCGCCGCCGGGACGGCGCGGCTGAGCCGGATGCTCCCGCCCGCTGTGGCCAAGCAGCTCCTGCTCACCGGCGAGCCACTCGACGCGGCCACCGCCTACCGCCTCGGTCTGGTGAACGACGTGGTCGACGAGGGCGCCGCCGGGGATGCGGCGGTCGGCCTGGCCGCCCGGCTGGCGGCGCTTCCGCCCCTGGCGCTCGCTGCCGGCAAGCGCCTCGTCGACGAGGGTGGCCAGATGCCGCTCGACTCCGCCATCGCGTTCGAGCGCGAGACGGTGGCGATGCTGTTCGGCACCGAGGACCGAGCGGAGGGGATCCGCGCGTTCCTGGACAAGCGCCCGCCGTCGTTCACCGGCCGCTGACCGTCAGCCCACGTCGCCGAGGGCCGGCGCCAGCCTCCGCCAGGCGTCGAGGGGGACGGTCCGGTCGCCGCTGAGCACCTCGACGCAGACGTGATCGGCCCCCGCCTCCAGGTGGTCCTGGGCGCGGGCCGCGATCGCCGCCTCGTCGCCCCAGGCGACCAGGGCGTCCACGACCCGGTCGTTCGGTGCCCGGCCCAGGTCCTCGTCCGTATATCCGAACCGGAGGAGGTTCGCCCGATACGCAGCCATCCTGGCCGGCGGGCCCACCGCCCGCCGCCCGATCTCCCGGGCCCGCGTCGCGTCGCGATCGAGCACCACCTTGAGCGCCGGTGCCAGCAGCGCGTCCGGGCCGAGGACCTCCCGAGCCCACGCCGTGTGCTCGACCGGGGACAGGTAGGTGTGGGCGCCGCGAGAGCGCCGGGCTGCGAGGTCGAGCATCTTGGGCCCGAGCGCGGCCAGCACCCGCGCCGGGCGATGCTCGGGCTAGTACTCCTGCCCGTCGATGGCCGCGTCGACGGCATCCAGGTAGTCCCTCATGGTGGCCACGGGCGACCCGTAGTCCTGTTCCAGCTGCCGCTCGATCACCGGGGCGTGGCTGGCCCCGAGGCCGAGGAGGAACCGATCGGGAAAGCGCTCGGTCAGCATGAGCTGCGCCAGTGCCGTCGAGCGCGGGGCACGGGCGTGGACGCGAGCGATGCCGGTGGCGACGACGATCGTGTCGGAGCCGGCGAGCAACAGCGTGGCGTGGGTGAGGACCTCGCGGTCGACCGCCTCAGGTATCCACACGGCGGGATAGCCGAGCGACTCGAGCTCGGCAACCATGTCCTGCGCTTCGGCCGCCGGCCGGGCATCGAGCTGCCCGGTCCAGATCCCGACACGCCCGAGGTGCATCGGCCGGTCAGATCCGCTCGAGGATGGTGGCGGTGCCCATGCCGCCGCCCGTGCACATGGTGACGAGGGCGGTCTCGCCGTCCGACCGCTCCAGCTCGTCGAGCGCCGTCTGGAGCAGGATGCCGCCGGTCGCACCGATGGGATGGCCCAGGGCCATGGCGCCGCCGTTGGGATTGACCTTGTCGAGGTCGAGGTCGAGCTCGCGCACGGCTCTGAGCACGACCGAGGCGAACGCCTCGTTGATCTCCCAGACGTCGATGTCGTCGACGGTCATGCCCGCCCGCTCCAGGCACTTCCGGGAGGCCGGCGCCGGCGCGGTGAGCATGACCACCGGCTCGGACCCGGCGACGGCGGACATGCGGATGCGGGCCCGCGGCGTGAGCCCGTGGGCGCGGGCGTAGTCGGACGAGGCGATGAGGAGCGCCGAGGCGCCGTCGACCACCCCGGACGAGTTGCCGGCGTGGTGGACGTGATCGACGCGGTCGAGCTGGGGGTAGGTCCGCAGGCACATCTCGTCGAACGTCTCGTCGAAGCCCGGGAACCCGTGCTGTGCCATCGCCTCGAAGGACGCGGGCAGCTTCGCCAGCCCCTCGACCGTCGTGCCCGGCCGGGGGTGCTCCTCGTGGTCGAGCACGACCGTGCCGTCGGCGTCGCACACCGGCACGACGGTGCGCTCGAAGCGGCCCTCGGCGATGGCCTTCGCCGCCCGCTCCTGGCTGAGGACGGCCAGCTCGTCGCATTGCTCGCGGCTGAAGCCCTCGAGGCTTGCGATGAGGTCGGCGGACACGCCCTGGGGGACGGTCGGGTGCCGCTCGCGCAGCGCCGGGTTGTGACCGTCGAGGGTGGGAGGCGCCCCCTCCTCGACCGGCCACCGCGACATGGACTCGACGCCGCCGCCCACGACCAGGTCCTGCATGCGCGACAGCACGCCCATGGCGGCCAGCGACACGGCCGTCTGCCCCGAGCCGCAGAAGCGGTTGAGCGTGAAGCCCGGGATCTCGACGGGCCAGCCGGCGGCGAGGACGGAGAGGCGGCCGATGCAGTGGTCCTGGTCGCCGGCGCTGTTGCCGTTGCCGACGAT
>DASQUY010000407.1:0-4669 GCA_035641055.1 Acidimicrobiales bacterium
CGGGTGCGGAGCGGCAACCCGGGGGCGAAGACGGGCAGGGTGGCGTGCAGGTCGGTGAACTCGCGGGCGAAGCGGTCCGTGGTGGTGGCCCGCAGGAGGCGCGCCCGGGCGCCCCGCTGCCGCCAGGCGGTCTCCACCCACGCCGCCACCGTGCAGTGGTCGGCATGGCCGGTCATCCCGTCGGGACCGAACGTGACGATCGTGTCCGGGTCGACCTCGCCGATCACCTCGCCGACGACGGCCGCACCCCGTTCCGCTGGGAGGTCGGCCAGGGTGCCGTCCTCGAACCCGAGACAGCGGTGCTCGTCGACACCGAGGATGGCCATCGCCGCCCTCACCTCGAGGTCACGGGTGCGCGCCAGGCGGGACGGGGGCCAGCGCCCGGGGTCGTCGGTGCCGTGCTCGCCCCGGGTGGCGGCGACGCACACCACCTGGTTGCCGGCCCGCCGGGCCAGGGCCATCAGCCCCGAGGACAGGAAGGTCTCGTCGTCGGGGTGCGCCCAGAGCCCCAGCACCGTGCCGAGGGCGGTGGCGTCGCCGGGTTGGCGGATCACCCGGGGAGGGCGGTGAGCCGGGCGGGTCATGGGCGTCACGCCCCGACGAGGGCGTTCAGCACCCACAGGGTCGGCATCCCGACGGCGATGGCCGCGTACGGGCGACCGGTCCGCTGGGCGGAGACGGCGCCGGCGCCGACGGCCGCGATCGGCGGCACGATCCCGATGCCGCCGGTGCTCGCCAGGATCCCGCCGGTGGCGAGCGCGGCGAAAGTCATCGGCACCACGAGGTGGGCGGCACGCTCGATCTGCGGGAGCCACCGGATCCGGCCGCCGGCGCCGACCATGCTCAGCCGGAGCAGGTAGCTGCCGAGACCGGCGACCAGGACCGTGGCAACCGCG
The DNA here is from genome assembly GCA_035641055.1 of Acidimicrobiales bacterium. GTDB lineage: Bacteria > Actinomycetota > Acidimicrobiia > Acidimicrobiales > VFJN01 > DASQUK01. The sequence continues at coordinate 897 of DASQUY010000407.1, forward strand.
GTCATCGCCGGTCCTCCCGGGTGGTGAGCGCCACCGCGAGGCCGGCGACGATCGCCGCCACGGGGCCCAGGTGGAGGGGTGCCGCTGTCCCGGCCACCGCCACCACGACGGCGGCGGCGCAGCCGCGCCGCGCCGCCGGGCTCGACAGCCGGCGCACGACCTCGCCCACGAGGAACAGGGGGACGACGAGCTCGAGATGCAGTCCGCCCGGGAGGCGGGCCCCGGCGGTGGCGCCGACAGTAATGGCGGCGAGCCACGTGATCCACAGCAGGCCGGCGCCCCCCAGGTAGTGGGCGTGGGCGCCCACCCGGTCGCCGGGTTCCCGGTAGCGGTCGACTCCCACCGCGAACGACGGGTCGACGAGCAGGTACGCGGCCAGCAGCCGCCAGCGCCGAGAGGTCGTCCGCCAGAAGCCCGCCAGCGCCGCCGAGTAGACGACCAGGCGAGCGTTCACGGCGAGCACGGTGGCGACCACAACGACGGGGGCGGCCCCGGCGTCGAGCAGGTCGATCGCCGCCACCTGGGCGCCGCCCCCGTAGATCGTCGGGCCGGTCAGCCAGCCGGCGAGCGCCGGCATGTCCGCGCGGGCGGCGCTGACCCCCACGACCAGGCCGTAGGCGGCAATGCCCGGCAGCCACGCCGCCATGGCCCGGGCCCCGGCGACGAGGTCGGCGCGGCGGGTGGGCCGGGGGTCCGGGACATCACGGGGGATGAGGGGATCGGCGGCGGTGGTCGCCAGCATGGGACCACCCTGCGCCGCCCCGACCGCCGGGGTCTTGGAGGGGACCTGAAGATCGCCTGGAGAGTCTGGTTCCTCGTGGTGGGGCGGTGGGGCCCGAGCCCCAGAGCTTTCTGCCCGCGCTGACGTGCACTATGGAAGGTGAGCGCGGGCAGAAGCGGGGTGGGTTGGGGTGGGTTGAGGCACCGCGCCTTTCTGCCCGCGCTGACCTGCACTATGGAAGGTGAGCGCGGGCAGAAGCCGAGGGGTGGTCAGAGGGGCCACGGCCCCCCTGACCACCGCAAGCTCGGGTCGTGATCGTCCCGGTTACGGGTCGATCTCGATGGTGCAGGTGACGGTTCTCGGCGACGGATCGATGGAGATGTCCTCGTGGGTCACCGAGTCGTCCCAACCACTGGCCGGCGTGGTGTCCGGCGTCGTGCCCGTGTTGTCACACACGATCGACGTGGCGCTGGTCTCACCGGAGCCGCCGTCGCGGAAGTTGACCTGGATGTCCGCGAGCGGTGCGTTGGTGAACGTCGCCGAGTTGGCCCCGCTGGGCTGGTTGTCCGTGCAGTTCGTTCCGACGACGACCGTGGCCGTCTGGTCGGTCTGCGTGGCGCCCCCGTACCCCGGTGGCGGGGATGTCTCGTTGACGGTGTAGGTACCGGTCTGGAGGCCGGAGACGCACACCACGCCGACGGTCGGGTCCTCGTCGCCGGCGCCGTTGTCGGTCACGCTGGCGCCGTCATAGGAGAAAACGGCCCCAGGATTGCTGACGAGCGAGCCGCTCTTGGTGCTCTCCTTGACGATCCGCAGGGCGCCTCGCTGCAGCTGGTTGGTGTACGTGCAGTCGATGGTGTCCAACGGCTGGAGGTCGAAGCTCACCGTTCCGGCCGGCACGTCGGTGTTGACGGTCGACCCATGGGAGGTTTCCGAGGCCGAGCAGTCGATGTCCGCCAGCGCGAAGTCCGGGCTCGGGTCGTCCTCGGTCACGGTGTAGCTGCCGGTGAAGACCTCATTGCCGTAGTCGAACGACTCGCCGTCCTTCAGACCGAACGTGTCCGGATCCAGGCCGCCGGTCGTCGAGTAGGTGAAGGTCGTGTCGGTCGGATCCGGGCTGGGGTCGGTCACCTTGCGGATGATGACGTTCCCGCAGTTCGTGATGTTCACGTCGCCCGGGCCGACCAGGTCCTTCATTTGCGCCGTGGCCGAGTTGCCGGACGACCGGCTGACCGCGAACGCCTTGCCGAATGCCACGCACGCGTTCTCCGGGAAGACACCGGCATCGGTGAGGTTGATTCCCGCCTCCCCGAACTCGTTGAGGCCGAGGTTCTCCGGCGGCGACGGCGCGATCTGATCTGTGACCGGGCCGACGGTCGACGTGTTCACCCTCGCCTCGGCGAACCCGAGCGCCGTGAGGTTCGTGGAGGGACCCCAGCACGGCGGGGCGCTGTTGCCACCCACCTCACAGGTCCCCGAGGTGACCCACCGCCGCAGCGTGATGGTCGGGTTGTCCGTGTCCCCGCCCTCGAAGTCGTAGACGATCAGCATGTCGCCCGCGGTTCGTCCGACGAGGTCGTCCGAACCGGGAGGGCACGCCGTGTCGCCCTGGTTGAACTCGAAGCCGATGTGGGCCGAGGGCGAGGTCGTGTTCTGTGGGATGCGGGCCCAGGAGAGCTCCAGGAAGACGTCGCCGTCAACGGTGTTGCTGGCAACGTAGACCCGCTTGAGATCGTCCTTGTTCGGCGCCTTGCCGGTGCCGACGGAGGCACAGTCGTTGTCCTGCTTGGTCCCGCCCGCGAAGGCAGAGTCACTCGTGGTGGCCTGCGCATCCTCCAAGCCCGTGAAGGCCCACCCGTTGACGACCTTGTTCGAGGTCCGCTCGGGGGCGGAGCCCGTCCAGGTTGTCGGTGCGAAGCTGTTCCAGTCGAAGTTGATCGGTGCTTCGGGGGCGAGGTTCCCGTCGTCGTCCTCGAACCCCGCCGCATCGCCGACCGGGCCACCGAGCGCCGGAACCACGACGGCGAGCACCGCGGCCACCGCGACCGCGATGCCCGCCGCGCCGCGCCGGCGCCACCTCGCTCGTCGGTTGCTGTTGCTAGCTCGTAGATGCACTGCTCCTCCTTCTATGAGCCGCCTCCCGCCACGACGTCGCCGCACCGGAGCGCACTGGTCGGTTGGACGGGTAGCCACGGTGTGACACCGTCACCGCCACCACGGAAGGGCGCCGCGTCGACCGAGTGCCCGCCGCATGACCCGCCGACCGGGATGTCTACGTCCTCAAGCTTGAGGGAACCTGAAGCCTGCGTGGGCTATCATCACGGGAGCGGACAAGAGGCGGGACCTGGCGGTGGAGAGAAGCGCGACCTTTGGCGGCGAGTTCGAGGCGATCCTGGCGGCGGCGCGTGCTGGTGCGCCCTGGGCGCGCGAGCGCCTCTACACCAGCCTCGCCCCGGCTGTCGCCGGCATGTTGCACGTCCAGGGAGCGGTGGAGCCCGACGACCTCACCAGCGAGGTCTTCGTGGGCGTGTTGCGCAACCTGGAGAGCTTCGAGGGCGACGAGGCGGGCTTTCGGTCATGGGTGTTCACCATCGCCTACCGCCGGCTGGCCGACGAACGGCGGCGCCGCGCCCGCACTCCCGACGTCGAGCCGCTCGACGACCGACACGACTTCGCCGCACCGGTCGACATCGAGGACGAGGTCGACCGGTCGCTCGCCGCCGAGCGGCTGCGGGAGCTGTGCGAGCGGCTGATTCCCAGCCAACGGGACGTGCTGGTGCTCCGCCTGTTCGGGCGGCTGACCGTGACGGAGGTGGCCCGTGCCCTCGGCAGGACGCCCGCTGCGGTCAAGGCGCTGCAGCGCCGAGGCTACGCCACCATCGTCCGCCAGCTCGAGCATGAAGGTGCGACCCTATGAGGCCCTGGAACGATCGCGATATCGAGATGCTCACCGACGACGAGCTGGACGGGCTCCTCGACCTGGCTCGACGCGCCAGTGCGGGTCCGCCTCCCGCCCCGACCACCGAGCTCGCCGGGGTCCTGGCGGGGGAGC
>DASQUY010000408.1:0-4943 GCA_035641055.1 Acidimicrobiales bacterium
CCCCCGCCGGCGGGCGCGGCTGGCGAGCTGCCGGGCGGCGTCGGGCGAGCGCCCCACGACGCGGGCGACCTCGTCGAAGGGGACGGCGAACATGTCGTGCAGCACGAAGGCCAGTCGCTCCGGGGGGCTCAGCGTCTCGAGCACGACGTGCAAAGCCAGGCCGACCGAGTCGGCCAGCAGGGCGTCGTACTCGGGGTCGGTGTCGTCCTCCCGCGTCACGATCGGGTCGGGCAGGTGCGTGCCCATCAGCTCCTCTCGCCGCGAGCCCCGGGAGCGCAGCATGTTCAGGCACACCCGGGAGACGACGGTCGTCAGCCATCCCTCCAGGTTCTCGATGCCGTCGGCGTCGGAGCGGCTGAGCCGCACCCAGGCCTCCTGCACGGCGTCGTCCGCCTCGCTCAACGAACCGAGCATCCGGTACGCCACCGCCCGTAGCCGGGTGCGGTTCCGCTCGAAACGCTCTGCCAACCAGTCGTTCTCGTCCACCTGTCACATTCCTCCGTTGCGGGGTGTCACTCCCCATGACCGACGAGACGTCGGGGATGTGACAAGAGGCCGAGCGAATAAGGCGATCGCCGCAGCCCAACAGTCCGCGATCTGGCGGTCGACCATCGGCTCACCAGCGAGGCCTCCAGACAGCACCGCGACGGCTCGCCATGACGACGTACCTATCCGCAGACACTCCAAGGAGGAGACATGGAAGCACGGATGACGCCCGTCATCGAAGCCCGCGGCGTGACCAAGCGCTTCGGGGAGGTCGAGGCTCTCGCCGGCCTCGATCTCGTGGCCTCCACTGGTGGCGTCACCGCTCTGCTGGGCCCCAACGGCGCCGGCAAGACGACGTTCGTGGGCGCGGTCGCCACGCTGGTGCGGCCGGACGCCGGCGAGCTGCGGGTGGCCGGGGTCGACGTCCTGTCCGAGCCCCGGCGGGTCCGCCGGTTGATCGGCCTCGCCGGGCAGTACGCCTCCATCGAACCGGCGATGACCGGCCGCGAGAACCTGGAGCTCGTGGCCCGGCTGTTCGGGCTCGACCGCCGGTCGTCCCGGTCGGCGGCCGGCGAGGTGCTCGACCGCCTGGGGCTCGCCGACGCCGGAGACCGCCTCGTGCGCACCTACTCGGGCGGGATGCGTCGCCGCCTCGACCTGGGGGCCAGCCTGGTCGGCCGGCCCCGGCTGCTCCTCCTCGACGAGCCCACCACCGGCCTCGACCCCCGAAGCCGGCGCGACTTGTGGGAGGCCATCCGTGACCTCGTGGCGGACGGCGTCGACGTGCTGCTCACCACGCAGTACCTGGAGGAGGCGGACCAGCTGGCCCGGCACGTCGTCATCGTCGACCACGGACACGTGATCGACGCCGGCACGCCCGACGAGCTGAAGGACCGAGCCGGGCGGGACGTGATCGAGGTGCGGCCCCGGGCGGCCGGCGACCTGCCGGCCGTCGAGGAGGTGCTGGCGTCGGTGGCGGCCGAGACACCCCAGTCGGACATCGACACCCAGCGCGCCTCGGTGGCGATCGACGGCGGCGCCGACCAGCTCGCCACCGTCGTCGGCCTGCTCCACGAACGGCGCATCGGGCTCGACGACGTCGGCCTGCGCCGCCCGTCGCTGGACGAGGTGTTCCTGGCCCTGACCGGGCAACCACCCACGTCGCCCGATCCGAGCTCGGGCCCCAGCCCCGATCCCGAAGCCGCGGCCGACGCCGCCTGACCCCCCTGGAGCCCCCATGACCACGATCACCACTCCCCCCACCGTGTCCGAGGCCGGTGTCGGCCACGCGACGTTCCCGCCGGCCCCCCAGGTGGGCGCCGGCTTCCGGGTAGCCACCGCCCAGGCCGCCCGGCGCACCGTCCTGCAGTACGCCCGCACACCCCAGTTGCTCGTCCTGCCGACCATCATGGGCGTGCTGTTCCTGTTCCTGTTCCGCTACATCTTCGGCGGCGCCATCGACACCGGCCGGGACCTCGACTACGTCGACTTCCTGGTTCCCGGCTTCCTCGTGCAGACGATCTTGTGGACCGGGATGAACACGCCCGCCGGCGTGGCCGAGGACGGCGCGTCGGGCGTGTACGACCGGTTCCGCTCGCTGCCCATCCCCCGGGCCGCGGTCGTCGCCGGGCGGTCCCTCGCCGACGGTGCGCTGATCTCCTGGACGCTGCTGGTGACGGCCGCCTTCGGCGTTGCCGTCGGGTTCCGCACGCACGCCGAGGTGGGGCCCATCCTCCTGGCCTGTGCGCTCATGCTGCTGGCCAGCTACGTGCTCACCTGGGTGTTCATCGCCCTCGGGCTGGTGGCCGGCAACGGGCAGGCGGCCCAGGGCATGTCCACGCTCGTGGTCGTCCCCTTCGCCTTCGTGTCCAGCAGCTTCGTGCCGGTCGAGTCGATGCCGGGATGGATGCAGCCGTTCGCCGCCAACCAGCCGATCACCGTGATGATCAACGCCGTGCGGAGCCTGATGCTGGGCGGGACCGACGCCGCCGGGATCGGCCACAGCACGGCGTACTGGGTGGCGCTCAGCCTGGCGTGGTGTGCCGGGATCCTCGCCCTGTTCGCGACCGTGGCCGTCGCTCGGTTCGCCCGGACCCGCTGACACCCACGAAGGCGGTGGGCCATTTCCTCCGCATCGAGGCCGAGGAACTGGCCCACCCCATCGGTCGCTATGTCCTCGACCTCCCGGACGGTGGGCTATTTCCTCGAGTCCAGCCCGTCAGCTTCTTCCTCGCGCCGCGAGCCTTGCCAGCGAGGGGCGAACCACAGGGCGATCGCAGCGGCCGTGAGGACGTGCCACACCGCGTGGCCCTGGAGGAGGCTGCTCGGACGGCACAGGGGCGCCCCGGTACGGGTCAGGAGGTTGACGGCGATCGCCGCCGCGCCGGTGACGAGGACCGCCGTGGGCGGCCACCGCAACGGGCGGCGCCGCCACCCGAGGGGGACGGCGACGGCCAGCGCCACGATCGATCCATCGTGGGCCACCTCGGCCCCGGGAGGCATCGGTCCGTGGTAGAGGACGCTGCCGACACCGACCCCCACGAGCCCCAGGGCCAGCGCGGACGCCCGGGGCCCGCCCCGCCAGAGGACGTACGCACCGGCGACGACGTAGGCGACGCTCGACAGGGCATTGACCGGCTGCCCCAACCACCCGTCGTGCAGCGCCTCGCAGTCCGAGGCTCCGAGAGCCAGCACCGGCATCTAGCCAGCATGCCACCGCCAAGAGTTGAACTTGCGGTGGTTATCGGGGCTATGACCCCTATAACCACCGCAAGTTCGAGGGAGTCAGGGCACCTTCGCCGCGAGGACATCTGACAGGAGGATTTCCGGGGGTTCGGCCAGCAGCCGCTCGGCGTTGGCCATGAGGGCGGCCGCGATCTGGCCGTCGAGGTGAGCTTGGCGGTCGGTGTCCGAGGGGAAGGCGTCGACGATCCAGAACGTGGACGCGTCGGTGCGGAGGGCGAACCAGACGGGCGTTCCTGCCTCGTCGTTGGCGAGCGCGACGGCCTCGGTCAGGAACGTGGCCACCTCGTCGGCGGTCTCGGGCTTCGCCACGAGCTTGGCGACGATGGCGACGGTCAGCTTCGACGTGTCTGTCGACATGGAGACTCTCCCTGTGTGCCGGCGCCGCCCGGTGCGGCGCCACCATGTCCTACCTACGGCTGAGCTCGGCCGCCGGCTTCACCGGGGTGGGCGTTCGGGACCGGTGGCCCCGCCGAGCTCGGCCAGCCGCCGCTCGAGGAGCCGCCGCTCGGAGTCGTCGTGGGCCAACGCCAGGGCCCGCCGATAGGCCTCGCCGGCCTCGTCAGTCCGCCCGAGGCGCCACAGCAGCTCGCCGCGGGTGGCGTGGAGGTAGCGGTAGTCCTCCAGGGGGAGGCGGTCGACGATCTCCAGGCCCGCCTGGGGACCCTGCGCCTCGGCGACCGCGACCGCTCGGCTCAGCTCGACGACGGGCGAGCCGGTCAGGCGCGAGAGCTCACCATACAGCGCGGCGATCTGGGGCCAGTCGCGCGGCTGGTCGGCGTGCAGGGACGCGATCGCCGCCTGCACCACGTAGCGACCACGGCCCAGCAGCGCCAGGCCCCGGTCGAGCGCCGCCCGGCCCTGGGCGATCTGCGCGGTGTCCAGCAGCGAGTGGTCCTGGTCGGCCAGCAGCACCAGCTCGCCGTCGCGGAACCGCGCCGCCCGGCGGGCGTCCAGCAGCAGCATCAGCGCCAGCAGGCCGTGGGTCTCCGGCTCGTCGGGCAGCAGCTCGGCGAGCGCCTGTCCCAGCCGGATCGCCTCGGCCGCAAGGTCGCCGCGGCCGCCGTAGCCCTGGTTGAAGATCAGGTAGACGACCGCCAGCACGGCGTCGAGCCGGTCGGGCAGCAGGTGCTCGGGCGGCACCCGGAACGGGATCCCGGCGGCCTTGATCTTGCGCTTGGCCCGCACCAGCCGCTGGGCCATGGTCGGCTCGGGGACCAGGAAGGCCCGGGCGATCTGGCCGGTGGTCAGGCCGCCGAGGGTCCGCAGCGTGAGGGCGACCTGCGCCTCGACCGGCAGCGCCGGATGGCAGCAGGTGAAGATGAGCTCCAGCCGCTCGTCAGGAACCCTTGTCGCGTCCATGGTGTCCTCTGCTAGCTGCGGGAGCTGGAGCAGGCGGGTCTTGGCGGCCAGGGTGCGGTCGCGGCGGATGCGGTTGATGGCGCGGTTGCGCGCCGTGGTCACCAGCCAGGCGCCCGGGTTCGTGGGGACGCCGTCGCGCGGCCAGCGCTCGGCGGCCGTTGCGAACGCGTCCTGAGCGGCTTCCTCGGCAAGGTCGAAGTCGCCGAGGAAGCCGATCAGGCTGGCGAGAACGCGGCCCCACTGGTCGCGGAAGGCCTGCTCGAGCACTAGCCCTCCGCGACCGGGCGCACCTCGACCGCACCGCCGAGGCGGGCGGCCGGAATGCGGGACGCGAGCTCGATCGCCGCGTCGAG
>DASQUY010000409.1:0-11749 GCA_035641055.1 Acidimicrobiales bacterium
GTCGGCGATCGTCCGCGTGCCCAGGCCGGCCGGGGCCGCCGCCAGCGTGAAGCTGTCGACGGGGCCCACCAGCTCGAGCGGCACGGGTGCGCTGTCGGAGAACGGCTCCCGGCCGGCGACGGACCGGACCCAGCGGTCATCGTCGCCCTCCGGACAGCTCGCCCGCCCGGCCGCCGGAGAGCACTCTCGGGGCGTCGACTGCCACCACTGGTCGCCGTCCACGACGAGCTGGACGTCCGGTTCGTCGCCGGGAGGTGCCGTCAACGTCAGGGCGAGCGCCTCCGGGGCCTCGTAGACCAGCCGACCGTCGAAGCTGCGCTCCCCCGTGAGCGTGCCCTCGGTGTCTCCGGTGCCGCCAAGGCCCCGCTCGACGAGCGTGAAGCGGGCGTCCAGCGAGTCGACACCGGCCTGGGCGGCCACAACCCGTTCGGGCACGTCGGCGGCCGCCGGCGACTGCGGTTCCGCCCCGAACCCGACGAAGACGGCCCCCGCCGCCATGCCGGCGACGGCCGCCACCCCGGCGGCGACGAGCAGCGGCCGCCGGGGCTGGGGCCCCCGCCCCGAACTTGCGGTGGTTACGGGGGTCATAGCCCCGATATCCACCGCATGTTCGTCCGCGAGTTGGCCAACAACGGCGGACGCCACGTCGGGGGCGGCGTCCACGGGCTCGAACCGCAGCGCCGTGCGCACCCGCTGGAGGTGTCGCTCGAAGTCGGCGCAGTCGGGGCAGCGGGCGATGTGGTCGTCGAGGGCGGCGGTGTCGTTGAGGCCTGAGGGCCCGTCGCCCACCGCCAGCTCGCCGTCGAAGCGCAGCGAGGCGGCCAGCCGGGCCTCGTCACACCTCACGGTCGAACCTCACGGTGACACCTCACCGCTCGCCCCCTCCTCACCGGCCCGCGACCAGCGATGGAGCAGCGAGCGAGCGCTGAACATGCGGCTCTTCACCGTCCCCTCGGCGACGCCGAGCACGGTGGCGGCCTCCCGGTAGCGCAGGCCGAGCACCTCCACGAGCACCACCGTCTCGCGCAGGTCGACGGGCAGGCTGGCGAGCGCCGCCTGGATCTCCAACCGGGTGTCGGGCGGGGACGGCGGTGGCACCGTCGCGAGGGCCACCCTGGCGGCGAGGCGGGCTCGCCGGTCCCGGGAGCGCACCTCGTCGATGCCGGCGTTGCGGGCGATCCGGAACACCCAGGTCGAGAACTTCGACTCGAACGAGAACGTGGGCAGCCGGCGGTACACGCGGAGGAACGTCTCCTGGGCCACGTCCTCGGCGGCGGCGCCGTCGCCCAGCAACCGGCGGAGGAACCGCCAGACGTGCTGCTGGTAGGCGCGCACGAGCTGCTCGAAAGCCGCCAGATCGCCTGCTGCGGCCGCCCTGACGAGGGCGGGCTCCGGTTCCTCCACGCGCCGCTCCTGGTTCACCCGCCGCGCTCATGGTGCTGAGCCGCGCGCCGCCTGTCCACCGGTTGGGGAAGGGGGGTCGCCGCCCCGCCGCACGACGATCCGTCCGCCGCCGGGCCGCAGGCGCCAGGCCAGCGACCACACCACGAGCAGGACGCCAAACCCGACCAGCCAACCCACGACCTCGCCGGAGATCCCTCCGGGCGAATCCTCGGCGGCGCGCACCGCCGGAGACACGTCGACGGGCTCCCGCGCCGGCGGGGACGGGACGGTGGTGGTTGCGACGGTCGTCGGCGGCGACGCGATGGTCGGGCCGGCCCGATACCCGGCCCGGACCTCGGCGGCGGTGACGGTCCAGTCATCCGGGTCGGTGCTGTCGAAGTTCCCTCCCGGGTCAACGAGCAGAGCGTCACCCTCGAGCCGCCGGACGGCCGGATCGTCGAGCGCCCACTCGCGCACAACCGGGCTCGCGGGGTCCACGCCCACGTGCACGAACGCGAAATCGAAGAGCCACCCGAGGGTGGTCGTGCAGGGGTCGTTGCACACGAGCACGGTGTAGGTGGCGGGCGCCAGGTCCTGAGGGAGCCGGAAGGTCGCGCGCACCCGCAGCGACCGGAGTGCATTGGCGGTGACGATGTCCTCGGCCTCCACCCGCCCGAGGCGCACGTCCGTCGGGTGAACGGACGGCCAGGACGCGGGCTGGGCGTCGCGCGCCACCGCCTCGGGATCGACCCGGAGGTAGGCGTAGTAGGGCCCCGGCGTGCGCCAGTCGGGGTCCTGGACCGGGTCGCCCTCGGCGTTCGACCGGTTGGCCACCGGCTCGGTGTAGCCCACCATCATCACCGCCTGTCCGGGTTCGTAGCGGTCCCGGTGGGGGTACAGCAGGTCCCCGCCCCCGGCGCCCGCTGGCGACGGCGCCGCCGTCAGCGTGAGCCCGGCGACGAGGGCCAGCGCGACCGCCCCGATCCCCGCCCGCATCCCGGGCTTGTGTGCGTGGGTCCCCATGGCCACCCTCCTCGTCGCCGCACCCCGTATCGACGTGCGGGAGGCCCGGATGGTTCGGGGGGGGGCTACCTGGTCGTCGACGTGGCCCGGTCGGCGGCGTTGAGGTCGACGTCCAGCCTGCCGTCGGACCGGACGGTCACCGGGAAGGACGGCAGGCCCTCGCCGTCGGCGGGGAACTCCCGGCCGTCGCACTGCCCCGACACGTCGCCGTCGGGGTCGAGCAGCTGGAACATCTGGTCGTCGGCGTCCCACTGGATCGTGCACTCCCGGGGCACGCCGGGTGGCCGGGCGGCCAGGGCCACCCACCCCTCCTCGGGGTCGTCGCCCAGGTGCTGCAGCACGATGTCGCGCTCGCCGCCCGCGGTGTCGGCGTAGAGGATCGGCCCGTCCTCGGCCACCCGCTCGGCGGCCTCCTCGGCGTCCTGCTCGGCGAACGTCTCCGAGCCCAGCCGCACGTCGACCGTCCCCCGGTTGGCGAGCGCGGCCATGCCGAAGGCGATCCCGAGCGCCAGCACCACGCCGGCGCCGGCCACCAGCAGCGCCCGCCCCGTGTGACCCTGCGATCGGGCGACCGGGCTCATGGCACGGGGTAGACGAACTTGGGGGCTGGCGACGCCACACCCGTAGTATCGCTAGCCGGCATGGATCTCTTCGAATATCAGGGCAAGCAGTTCTTCGCCCGCTACGGCATCCCGGTGAGCCCGGGCGAGGCGGTCACCACCGTCGACGACGCCGTGGCCGCCGCCGAGCGCATCGGCTACCCGGTCGTGGTCAAGGCCCAGGTGCAGGTGGGCGGGCGTGGCAAGGCGGGCGGCATCAAGCTCGCGGGCGACGCCGCGGAGACCCGGGCCCACGCCACCGACATCCTCGGCATGGACATCAAGGGTCACAGGGTGGAGATCCTCTGGATCGAGCGGGCCTCCGACATCGCCGAGGAGTACTACGCCAGCTTCACGCTCGACCGCTCCGCCCGCAAGCACCTGGGCATGCTGTCGGCCCGGGGCGGTGTCGACATCGAGGCCGTCGCCGCCGAGGATCCCGACGCCATCGCCAAGGTGTGGGTCGACCCCGTCGACGGCCTGAGCCGGGAGCAGGCCCGGGCGTGGGTGGAGGCCGCCGAGCTCAATCCGGCCGCTACCGAGGGCACCGTCGACCTCCTGGGCAAGCTCTACACCGCCTATGTCGAGGGCGACGCCGACCTGGTGGAGATCAACCCGCTGATCCTGAAGCCGACCGGCGAGGTCCACGCCCTCGACGCCAAGGTCACGCTCGACGGCAACTCCACGTTCCGCCACCCCGACTACGAGGCCTACGACGCCACCCAGGTGCGCGACGAGCGCGAGCAGGCGGCGCACGAGCGGGGGCTGCAGTACGTGGGCCTGGATGGCTACGTCGGGGTGATCGCCAACGGCGCCGGGCTGGCCATGTCGACCGTCGACATCGTCAACCAGGTGGGCGGCGGCCCTGCCAACTTCCTCGACATCGGGGGCGGAGCCTCGGCCGAGGTGATGACCGGCGCTCTCGAGGTCATCACCAACGACCCCAGCGTGCGGTCGATCTTCATCAACATCTTCGGCGGCATCACCAAGGGCGAGGAGGTGGCCAACGGCATCGTCGCCGCCCTGGGACGGGTCGAGATCGACCAGCCGATCGTCATCCGCCTCGACGGCACCAACGCCGATCTCGGCCGCGAGATCCTGCAGCCGCACCTGTCCGACACGCTCCGGGTGCAGCCCACCATGGTCGACGCCGCCCGCACGGCCGTCGCCCTGGCGGGCGCGGGCCAGTAGGAGGGAGACGGCCGTGGCCATCTTCGTCGACGAGACCACCAAGGTCGTCTACCAGGGCCTCACCGGCAGCCAGGGGCGCTTCTACGGGCTGCTCAACCGTGACTACGGCACCCAGGTGGTGGCCGGGACCAACCCACGCAAGGCGGGCACCGACGTCGAGGGCATCCCGGTGCACGCCACGGTGGCCGACGCCGTGGAGGCGACCGGCGCCACCGCCAGCTGCATCTTCATCCCCGCCCCCGGCGTGCGCGATGCCGTGGTCGAGGCCGCCGAGGGCGGCGTTCGCTTCATCGTGTGCATCACCGAGGGCGTGCCGGCCCACGACGAGGCGTGGTTCACCAACAAGCTCAAGCGGGACTTCCCGGGCGTCCGGCTGCTGGGCCCCAACTGTCCCGGCGTCATCAGCCCCGGCAAGGCCAACATCGGCATCACGGCCGGCCACATCGCCAAGGCACCGGCGGACGGCGGGGCGGCCGTGGGGATCGTCAGCCGCTCGGGCACCCTCACCTACCAGGCGCTCTACGAGCTGAAGCTCAACGACATCGCCGTGTCGACGTGCGTCGGCATCGGCGGCGACCCCGTGCCGGGCACCTCGTTCATCGACTGCCTCGAGGCCTTCGAGGCCGACCCTGCCACCGACGCGGTCATGATGATCGGCGAGATCGGCGGCTCGGCGGAGGAGGAGGCGGCCGAGTTCGTCGCCGCCAAGATGTCCAAGCCCGTGGTTGCCTACGTCGCTGGTGTGACGGCGCCGCCCGGCAAGAAGATGGGCCACGCCGGCGCCATCGTCTCCGGCGGGAAGGGCACGGCCCAGGCCAAGATGGAGGCCCTGCGTGACGCCGGCGCCCGCGTCGGCCAGAACCCCACGGAGGCAGGCGAGCTGATGGTCGAGGTCGTCCGCGACCTCCGCTGATCCGAACTTGCGGTGGTTAGGGGTGCTATGACGCCCTTAAGCACCGCAAGTTCGGTTAGGAGGAGGGCGGTGGCGGTGGGGGTGGCGCTGGCGCCTGAGGTTGCGGCCACGGCGGTGACGGCTGGGCGGGCCGGGCGCGGCTGAACGTCGACGGGCCGAGGGTCATCTGCGGCGACTCGCCGGTCTGGGTGTGCAGGAGCTGGGCGACGAGGGCGATGGCTGCGCCGATCAGGAGCAGCGCGATGCCGATGCTCGTCGGGCTGGCGTCCTCCATGAGGTCGCTGAGGATCATGACCACGCCGACGCCGACCTCCAGGGCACCGACGATCGTCGAGCCACGGCGGCCGTTGCGGGCCCCGAACCACGCCACCACCACGCCGGCCACGACGAACACGGCGCCGGCGCCGGCGGGCTCGAGGTCCTCGGCGAGCAGGGCGACCCCCGTCGGCAGGGCGACGTGGGACGCCACCACGACGGGCGTCGCCGTCCCCGAGAATCCCCGCCGGTCGAGCGAGCGGGCCGCCGCCAGGTATCCCGCCCCGAAGGTGAGGGACAGCACCGCCATGGTCATCAGGTCGGGCTCGCTGACCGGGGCGCCGAACGGGTCCTCGGCCTCGAAGGGGTCGTCCCCGGCGAACGGGTCGTTGACACCGAAGCCGTCCTCGACGATCGCCGTCGGCTCGAAGCCCGTCGAGAACGGCTCCTCGGCGAGTTGCAGCGCGAGCAGCCAGGCGGCCACCAACCCGGCGCCAAGCAGCACCGGGCGCCCCCGCCCCGGCCCGACGAGGTAGGACACCAGCCACACCAGCGTCGACAGGCCGAGGATGGCCTCGGCGGAGAACGGCGGCGTGCCGTCCTCGTCGAACGTCAGGAACCAGGCGAGCGCCGGCGTTGCCAGGGCGATGGCCGTCACTCCTGCGGTCGCCGCCGGGCCCTCCCAGAACAGGTACAGGAGGAGGTAGCCGGCCGCCACCACGGCGAGGCAGAGGAGAATGCCCGGTACCTGCGAGTCGACGTTGCCCTCGGCATCGAACTGGGCGTCACCCGAGATGAACAGCACGCCCAGGACAGCGAGCACGCAGCCGGCGCCGGCGAGCGAGATCCACAGGCGGGGCTCGGCTCGCCGTCCGGCCCACGCCCCGAGTCGTGTCAGCATGCGTGCGCTCCCGTCAGAAGGGGGTGGGTGGCGTCGACGGCGGCCCGGTGAGCGTGTCCTCGGGCTCCTGGCTCTTCAGCAGGCCCCCGACGCCCACCCCGATGGCGGCGATCAGCGCGATCCACAGCCCGTACTTGCGGTCGAGGTCGCCGATCACCTCGACGTCGGACGGGATGATCACCCGCAGCAGCAAGAGCGCCGCGACCACGATGCCGGCGACGAGGTAGATCTGCGTCCAGGCGATCGGGGGTGTGGGCGGCTGGGTCGTCGAGAACCGCTGGATGGCGATCAGCGCCACCATGGCGACGATGACGAGCAGCGGCAGGACCCCCGTGAGGAAGTAGTCCCAGCCGATCTGGTCGCCGCCCGGGAAGTCCTCGGCGCCGTACCAGGGTAGGAAGGTGGCGATGAGGAACAGGCCAGCCGAGGCGCCGATCACCTTGTCGGCCGCCGAGAGCTTGCTGAGGTCCACGTGGTCCCCTCCGCGTCGGCAGATCGATCGTGTCAAACACCCGGACAGCTAGCATCCGAGCGATGCCCCCAACCCGCATCGCCGTGCTCGCTTCGGGCAGCGGCACCCTACTGCAGGCGATCATCGCCGACGGCGTACCGGTGGCCCTGGTGGTCGCCGACCGGCCGTGCCGGGCGCTGGAAGTCGCCGCCGACGCCGGCGTTCCCACCGAGCTGGTGGAGCGCACCGAGTGGGGCAAATCCTTCGATCGCCGAGCGTACGCCGAGCGGCTGCTGAAGGTGCTGCGAGCCCACGACGTCGGGCTGGTGGCGATGGCCGGCTTCGGCACCGTCGTGCCGGGGCTGACCGACGCCTACCCCGGCCGAGTGCTCAACACCCACCCGGCCCTGCTGCCGGCGTTCAAGGGGTGGCACGCCGTAGGGGACGCGCTGGCCGCCGGCGTCAAGGTCACCGGCGCCACGGTCCACATCGCCACCGCCGAGGTCGACGAGGGGCCGATCCTGGCCCAGGAGGCCGTCCCCGTGCTGCCGGACGACACCGAGGACTCCCTGCACGAGCGCATCAAGCAGGTTGAGCGGCGCCTCTACCCGGCGACGATCCGGCAGTTCCTGCAGGAGGAGCAGCCGTGAGGGCACTGCTCTCGGTCTACGACAAGTCCGGGGTCGTCGGGCTGGCCCAGGGGCTGGCGGCGCTGGGCTGCGAGCTGGTCGCCTCCGGCAACACCGCCGCCGCTCTGCGGGACGCCGGCCTGGACGTGACCGAGGTGGCGGACATCACCGGTTTCCCCGCGATCCTCGGCCACCGGGTCGTGACGCTGCACCCCAAGATCCACGGGGGCGTCCTGGCCGACCGCACCGACCCGGCGCACCGGGCCGACTTGGAGGCCCACGGCATCGAGCCGTTCGACCTGGTCGTCTCCAACCTGTACCCGTTCGGGACCGACGTCGAGTCGTTCCGGTACGGCGCCACACGGCCCGACGAGCTGATCGACATCGGCGGGCCGGCGCTCATCCGGGCGGCGGCCAAGAACCACGCCCAGGTGGCCGTGGTGGTCGATCCCGCCGACTACGAGCCGGTGCTCGAGGAGCTGCGGTCCGAGGGCGCGCTGTCGGACGCCACCCGCCGGCGGCTCGCCCGCCGGGCGTTCGCCCGCACCGCGGCCTACGACGCCGCCGTCGCCCGCTGGTTCGACGAGCCCGGCGGGAGCGACGAGGTCGGCGAGAGTCGCGAGGGGGACCTGCCGGAGTCCGTCCACCTGGCCTACGGGCGCGAGCCCCTGGCGTTGCGCTACGGCGAGAACCCGCACCAGCGGGCAGCGCTGTACCGGTCCGAGGGCGCCGCCGGCGTCGACGGCGGCTCCGGCCCGCCGTGGTGGGCGGTGATGACCCAGCACGGCGGCCTGGCGCTGAGCTACCTCAACCTCTACGACGCCGATGCCGCCTGGTTGCTGGTCCACGACCTGGCGGCGGCGTTCGGCCGGCCGGCGGCGGCGATCATCAAGCACGCCAACCCCTGCGGGGCGGCCGTCGCGCCGATACTGGCCGACGCCTACCAGCGCGCCTTCGAGGGCGACGAGCGCTCGGCGTTCGGCGGGATCGTGGCGCTCAGCGAGGCGGTCGATACGCCCACGGTTGAGCGGATGGTCGCGGCCGCCCAGGCCGACGTCGTGATCGCCCCGGCCTACGCACCGGGCACCATCGAGGCGCTGCAGGCGAAGCGGAGGAACACCCGCATCCTCGAGGCACCGGCCCCCACGCCCGACCGGTGGCACCTGCGACCCATCAGCGGCGGCCTCCTCGTGCAGGACCCGCACACGTTCGTCGCCGGCCGGGCCGACTGGCGGGTGGTCACCCAGCGCCGGCCCACCGAGGACGAGTGGGCCGACGCCCAGCTGGCGTGGCGGGTGTGCGGCTGGGTGCGGTCCAACGCCATCGTGCTGGCCAAGGACGGCGCGGCCTGGGGGATCGGCGCCGGGCAGCAGAACCGGGTCGAGGCCGGCGAGCTGGCGGCGGCCAAGGCGGCGGGCCGGGCGAAGGGGGGCGCCTGCGCCAGCGACGCCTTCTACCCGTTCCCCGACGGCATCGAGGCGGCCGCCGCCGCCGGGGTGGCGGTGGTGATCCAGCCGGGCCGGCCCGGTGGCGGCGCCGCCCGCGACGAGGAGATCATCGCCCGCGCCGACGAGCTCGGCCTCGCCATGATCTTCACCGGCGAGCGCCACTTCCTCCACTGAGAAACCCAAACTGGGTGCAGTTGTGCGGTTATGTGCCGCATAGCTGCACCCAGAATGGGAGGGTGGTGGCCATGACCGCACAACTGCTCGCCGGCGGGCCCGTGGCCGAGGCCGTCCTGGCCGACGTGGCCAAGCAGGTCGAGGCGCTGGCCGACCGCGACAAGACGGTGGGGCTGGGCACGATCCTCGTGGGCGAGGACGCGGCGTCGGCCGGGTACGTCCGCAAGAAGCACGAGACGTGCGAGCAGGTGGGGGCCCAGAGCCACCACATCGACGTCCCCGGCGACGGCACGCAGGCCGACCTGCTCGCCGCCGTCGAGCGGTTCAACGCCGACCCCGCGGTCGACGCCTACCTCATCCAGCACCCGGTCCCGGCGCAGTTCGACTTCAACGCCGCCCTGGCGGCCATGGACCCCGCCAAGGACGGCGACGGCCTCCACCCCGTCAACCTGGGCAAGCTCGTCCTGCAGGAAGACGGGCCGGTCCCGGCCACGCCGGCGGGCATCCGCGAGATGCTCGTCCACTACGGCATCGACATCGCCGGCAAGGACGTGGTGGTGTGCGGGCGCGGCCCCACCCTCGGCCGGCCGCTGTCGCTGCTGCTCACGCTCAAGCAGCCCGGAGCCAACGCCGCCGTCACCGTCGTGCACAGCGGCGTGCCCGACCTCCCCGCCCACACCCGCCGGGCCGACGTCGTGATCGCCGCCGTGGGCGTGCCGTCGTTCATCACACCCGACATGGTCCGCCCTGGCGCCGTCGTGGTGAGCGGGGGCATCAGCTGGGAGGGTCGCCGGCTGCTGCCCGACGTCGACGAGTCCGTCGCCGAGGTGGCGTCGTGGATCACCCCCCGGCTCGGTGGCGTCGGCCCGACCACCGTCGCCATGCTCCTGCGCAACACGGTCGCCGCCGCCGAGCGGGCCGCGGGTGGGAGGGAGTAGGCTCGATGCGGTTCGGGCCGACATGGGTGGTGCTGCTGCATCCGGCCCGGTGACGCACATTCCGACGTCATCGAGGAGCTGACCCATGGCTGCCGCGCCCCACGACCACCCTCATCGCCGCCGGATCGCAGATCTGCTGGCCGCCGGCCGCACCCTGAGCTTCGAGTTCTTCCCCCCGAAGACCGACGAGGCCGAGCGCCAGCTCGAGAAGGCCATCCACGAGTTGGCCCCGCTGCGGCCGTCGTTCGTGTCGGTGACCTACGGCGCCCTCGGCTCCACGCGGGACCGCACCCGCGACATCGTCGTGCGGTTCAACCGGGAGCAGCGGTTCCCCTGCATGGCGCACCTCACGTGCGTGGGCCACACGCGCCCCGACGTGGAGGCGCTGCTGGACGAGTACGCCGACGCGGGCGTGGACAACATCCTGGCGCTGGGCGGTGACCCGCCGGCGGACGGCAGCGACCCCGGCGGCGACTTCGCCTACGCCGCCGAGCTCGTGGAGCTGGTGCGGGCCCACCCGGCCGGGTTCTCGGTGGGCGTGGCCGCCCACCCCGAGCTGCATCCCCGCTCCGACGGCGACCGGGCCCGTGACCGGCGCCACCTGGCCGCCAAGCTGGAGGCCGCTGACTTCGGCATCACCCAGTTCTTCTTCGACCCGGACGACTACTGGCGCATGGTCGACGAGCTGGGCGAGCTCGGCTGCACGGTTCCCGTGCTTCCCGGCGTGATGCCCCCCGGCGTCGCCCCGCTCAGCGGCCTGCTCCGCATGGCCACGATGAACGGGTCCGTGGTGCCGCCGGAGCTGGTCGCCCGGCTGGAGGCGGTCGGGGACGACGTCGGGGCGCGGCGCGACATCGCTGTCGAGGTCGCCACCGATCTTTGCCGCCGCCTGCTCGACGCCGGCGCCCCCGGCCTCCACCTCTACGCCCTGAACCGGTCGGAGGCGGTGCTCCGCATCGTCGACAACCTGGGCCTGGCGCCCGGCCGCTGAGCCCCCGGATCCGCTCGGCTGTCACACCCCGTCTCTAAGGTGTCGCCATGGCGCGAGCGATGGGAGTGGCGACGTCGACCGGTGGCCCGCGGCGGCGACGGACGCCCACCACCACGTCGTCGTTCGGCTCGGGGCGGCGCGAGGCCCATGACGCCACGGCGTTCTACGCCCGGTTCCCCGCCCCTTCGCTGTCCGACGACGACGTGGTCAACCCGCCCGGCGTCGTCGACGAGATCTACGTCGGCGACAGCCGGTCGATGGACCGGGTGCGGCCGGCGTCGGTGGCGCTTGTGGTCACGTCGCCGCCCTACTTCGCAGGCAAGCAGTACGAGGAGGAGCTGGGCAAGGAGGGCATTCCCGCCTCCTACGCCGAGTACCTCCGGTTCCTCGAGGACGTGTTCGCCGAGTGCGTCCGCAAGCTCGAGCCCGGCGGGCGCATCGCCGTCAACGTGGCGAACCTCGGGCGCAAGCCCTACCGCTCGCTGTCGGCCGACGTCGTCGGCATCCTCCAGGACCGGCTCGGCCTGCTGCTGCGGGGCGAGATCATCTGGCGCAAGGCCCGGGGCGCGGCCGGTAGCTGTGCCTGTGGGTCGTTCCGCAGCCCGGCCAACCCCGTGCTGCGCGACCTCACCGAGCGGGTCATCGTCGCCAGCAAGGGCCGCTTCGGACGGGCGCGGCCGCAACGCCGGCGCCAGCTCGAGGGACTGCCCCACGCCGACACCGTCACCACCGACGAGTTCATGGCCGCCACCCTCGACGTGTGGGACATCCCGCCCGAGAGCGCCCGGCGCGTGCGCCACCCGGCCCCGTTCCCCGTCGAGCTGCCCGAGCGCCTGATCCACCTCTACACCTA
>DASQUY010000410.1:0-4633 GCA_035641055.1 Acidimicrobiales bacterium
CGGCACCCCCCGCCTATGACAGAACGCCCTCGGTTCAGAGGCCCAGGTCGGGCTCGAGGCCGTCGGAGCGGCGGAAACTACCGCTGCGGCCACCCGTCTTCTCCCACAAGGCGATGTCGCCGATCGTCATGCCCCGGTCCACCGACTTGCACATGTCGTAGATGGTGAGGCACGCCACCGAGCAGGCGGTCATGGCCTCCATCTCGACCCCGGTGCGGTCGATGGTCTCGACCTGCGCCTCGACCTCGATGTAGTCGTCCTCGATGCGGAAGTTCACGAGCACGCTGCCCACCAGCAGCGGGTGGCACAGCGGGATCAGGTCGGGTGTGCGCTTGGCCGCCTGGATGCCGGCCACCCGCGCCACGGCGAGCACGTCGCCCTTGCTGATGGCGCCGCGGGCCACGAGCGACGTGGTCTCGGGGCGCATGTGCACGCGGCCCCGCACGACGGCGCGGCGATGCGTCGCGTCCTTCGGCGTGACGTCCACCATCCGGGCTCTGCCCAGCGGATCGAGATGGGTGAGCCCCCGGTCAGACATGGGCTCCACGTTACTCCTCCCAGCAGGAACGACGCGACGAAGGGGCGGGTCAGCCCCCGATTTGGCTCATGCTGCGGCGGGGGCGCACGAACTGCACCTGGCCGATCATGTGCCCCGCCCACTTGCCGGCGACGCAGCGCTGGACGGCGGCCGCAAGCTCGTCGTCGGGGGCCCCGCCCCGCAGCAGCTCCCGCAGGTCGACCTCGTCGACCGCGAAGAGGCACGACCGCAGCTGGCCGTCGGCGGTCAGGCGGATGCGATCGCACGAGCCGCAGAACGGCCGCGTCACCGACGGGATGACGCCCACCTCGCCCCGACCGTCGAGGTAGGCGAAGCGCTCGGCGGGCTCGTGGCCCCGGCGGATCGGCTCGACCGGGTAGAGCACCTCGATGGCCGCCAGGATCTCCTCCTGGCTGACGACGGCGTCCGACCGCCAGCTCTCGTCGGCGTCGAGCGGCATCCACTCGATGAAGCGCACGACGACGCCCCGCTCCCGCCCGAACGTCGCCAGGTCGACGACCTCGTCGTCGTTGACGCCCCGCATCACGACGGCGTTGACCTTCACGGGGTCGAGCCCCGCCTCTTGGGCGGCGGCGATGCCGTCGAGCACGTGGTCGAGCTCGTCGCGGCGCGTCAGCTCGACGAAGCGGTCGCGCCGCAGCGTGTCGAGCGAGATGTTGACCCGCCGCAGCCCGGCGGCGACCAGGTCGCCGGCCATCGACCGCAGCGTACCGCCGTTGGTGGTGAGCGCCAGGTCGACCCCGAGCGCCGCCAGCTTGCCGACCAGCACCGGCAGGTGCGCCCGGACGGTGGGCTCGCCGCCGGTGAGCCGGACGCTGTCGACGCCGAACCGCTCGACGCACACCCGGGCAACCCGCTCGATCTCCTCGAACGTGAGGACCTCGTCGCGGGGCAGCCAGACCATCCCCTCTTCGGGCATGCAGTAGGTGCAGCGGAAGTTGCAGCGATCGGTGACCGAGATCCGAAGATCACGATGCACCCGGCCGTAGCCGTCCACCAGCGGTTCGACCAACGGCTCGACCAGCGGTTCGGTCATGCGCGTCCCCTCTCCATGCACCCCAGGCTAGGCCCTGTCTCGAACTTCTATGTCCACTCCTGGGTGGGGGGATCCTCGAGCAGCATGACTTCGACGCGGTCGCCCAGCCGCACGCCGTCGCCGTCGGGCAGGACGACCAACGCATTGGCCCGGGCCATCGCCCCCAGCTGGTGCGACCCCTGGCCGCCGGCCGAGCGCACGTGCAGGACACCCCGGTCCGCCGCGGCCACCACCCGCACGAAGTGGACCTTGCCGTCCGGGTGGCGGGGCAACGCCTCGTCCGCCGTCGCCGTGAACCGGGGCCGGTGCAGCTGCGGGTGGGGATGACCGGCGAGGCGGCGGAGGCCCGGCCGGGCGAACAGCTCGAAGCTCACCAGCGAGGACACCGGGTTGCCCGGCAACCCGAACACCGGCACGGCCCGCCGGCCCCCCGATCGACCGTCGTGCCGGACGACGCCGAAGGCCAGGGGCTTCGCCGGGCGAATGGCCACCTGCATCCAGCGCATCTCCGCCATCCGGTCGAGCACCACCCTGACCAGGTCGATGTCGCCCATCGACACCCCGCCGCTGGTGAGGACGGCGTCGCAGGTGCTCGCGCCCCGCTCCAGCCCGTCGGCGATGGCCGCCTCGTCGTCGGGGACACGGCCGAGGTCGACGGCCTCGAAGCCCGACCGCGCCACCGACGCCAGCAACGCCGGCCGGTTGCTGTCCCGGATCTGACCGGGCAGCAGCGCCTCCGGCCCGGTCACCAGCTCGTCGCCGGTCGACATCACGCCCACCCGCGGCCGCGGGTGGACGTCGACCTCGGCGATGCCCAGCGACGCCAGGACGCCCAGGCGGGCCGCCGTCAGCTGGTCGCCCTCCCCGAACACCCGCTGGCCGGCGTGCAGGTCCTCGCCGGCGGCCCGCACGTGGTTGCCCTGGTCGACGGCGACCTGGATCTCGACCGCCTTGCCCTCGTCGCGCCGTTCGGTTCGCTCCACCATCACCACGGCGTCGGCGCCCTCGGGCATCGGGGCGCCGGTGAAGATGCGCATCGCCTCGCCGGCCGCCAGCGGGCGGGGCGCCGGGTGGCCCGCGGCCACCTCGGCCACCACGGGCAGCGTCACCGGGGCCGCGGCCACGTCGGCGGCTCGCACCGCGTAGCCGTCCATGGCCGTGTTGGCGAACGACGGCACCGGCTCGGTGGCGACCACGTCCGCCGCCAGCACACACCCTCTGACGTCGGCCACCGGCGCCCGCTGCGAGGGAAGCGGCCGGCAGCCGGCGAGGACGTGGGCGATGGCGTCGTCCAGCGGGATCATCGACGCGCCGTCACCCAACTACACGATCCCCCGCCGGCGCACGACATCCGCCAGGAACTCGGCGAGCTCGGGGCCGACGTCGTCGCGCTCCAGTGCCAGCTCGACGGTCGCGCGCAGGTAGTCGATCTTCTTGCCGATGTCGAAGCGGCCGTGCTCGAAGACGTACCCGTAGACCGGCGCCTCCTCCAGCAGGATGGCGATGGCGTCGGTGAGCTGGATCTCCCCGCCCACGCCCGGCTTGGTGCGGTCGAGGGCGTCGAAGATCTCGGGGGCGAACACGTAGCGCCCGACCACGGCCAGGTCGGAGGGGGCGTCGGCCGGCTTGGGCTTCTCGACGAGGCCTCGGAGCCGCACCAACCCGTCCTCAGCCGGCTCGACCTCGGCAGAGCCGTACAACGAGATCTCCTCGGTCGAGACCCGCTTCAGGGCTACGACCGCGCCGCCCGTCCGACGGTGCGCGGCGATCATTTGGTCCAGCACCCGGTAGTCCATGATGTCGTCGCCCAGCATGACGGCGAAGGGGTGGTCGCCGACGTGCTTGCGAGCGACCGATACGGCGTGACCGAGGCCCCGCGCCTCGCCCTGGCGCACAAAGTGGATGTCGGCAAGCTCGGCCAGGCGCCGGACCTCCTTGAGCTGGTCGAACTTCCCGCCGGCCTCCAGCGCAGCCTCCAGCTCGATCGACCGGTCGAAGTGGTCTTCGAGGCTGCCCTTGCCGCGGCCGGTGATGATGAGGAGATCGTCGAGGCCGATCCGCACGGCCTCCTCGACCACGTACTGGATCGTCGGCCGGTCGACGACCGGCAACATCTCCTTGGGTACGGCCTTCGCGGCCGGCAGGAACCGGGTCCCCAACCCCGCTGCGGGGATGACCGCCTTGCGCACGTCGCTCGTCATCGGAGGCGACTCTACGCGGCGCGGTGCGACCCGGCCGCGGCCCCTGCCTCCGCTCGACGCGCACGGGTATCGGGTAGGCTGGCACTCTTAAGTCACGAGTGCTAAGCGGAGCGCCCATGCCCAAGTACGAGTACCGCTGCCGGAACTGCGGTGAACAGCTCGAGGTCGTCCAGTCGTTCAGCGACGATCCGCTCACCGAGTGCCCCGCCTGCGGCGGCCTGCTGAGGAAGGTCTTCCAGCCGGTCGGCATCGCCTTCAAGGGCTCGGGCTTCTACAAGACCGACAGCCGGACCAAGGCCGGCGCCGGCGCGTCGAGGTCGTCCGGGTCCTCGGACTCCTCGACCTCCTCGGACTCCAGCGGCGACGGCGCCAAGGCTGACGGCGCCAAGGGCGACGGAGCGAAGAGCGGCGACGGAGCCACCGCCCGCGACGGTTCGAAGTCGTCCACGGGGTCGTCGTCGGCCGCCGCCAAGAGCGCGTGAGTGACGCCGGCGCCGCCGGCCGACGCCGCGCCGATGTCGGCGTCTACGGCGGGTCGGGGCTCTACTCCCTGCTCGACGACGTCGAGGAGGTGCCGCTCGACACGCCCTTCGGCCCCCCATCGGCGCCGGTGACAATCGGCGAGGTGGCCGGGCGGCGGGTGGCGTTCCTGCCCCGGCACGGCCGGGAGCACACCCTGCCGCCCCACCGGGTGCCCTACCGGGCCAACGCCTGGGCCATGCGGGAGCTCGGCGTCCGGGCGCTGTTCGCCCCGTGCGCCTCGGGGTCCCTGCACCCGGACATCCACCCCGGCGACTTCGTAGTGCTCGACCAGATCGTCGACCGCACGTATGGCCG
>DASQUY010000411.1:0-4167 GCA_035641055.1 Acidimicrobiales bacterium
TGAAGGCGGACGCCAGTTTGCCCCTGGGGACGGCTTCGGGAGTTCTGGGCCAACTGGGGCCTACTGGCGACGGTCACTCCCCGCTGAAATCCGATGAGCCGGTGAAGCTCAGGTGCCGGGAAGGACCAGCTGTTCGCAGCGCTGGTGGCGGGGGTGGGGGACCACCTGAGCGCCGGCCCGGCCGGAGGGGCTGAGGGGGTGCTCGGCCGGTGTGACTCGCAGGCAGTCGGCGAGCTGGCGCAGGGCATGGGCGCGTACCCAGGGCGGCGAGCGAGGATCGACGACTTGGCGTAGCAGCTGTCGGTGCCGTCGGGGTAGTTGAGCCGCGTGGTCCTGGAGGACCGCGAGCGCCGTGTTGACCGGGCGGCGCTGGCGGTGTCCGCCGGCGGCGGGGTCGAGCCCGCGCCGACCGGCGAGGATGGCCACCGCCGCCCGGATGCGCTGGAGGTGGATGACCGCGGCTCTCTCAGCCCTTGTTGGCGGCACAGAGCACCTCGGCGGTAGGGGTGGGGTCGACGGCGGGGCTGCCCTGGCCGCCGGGATGGATCTCCCAGTGCAGGTGCGGCGGGGTGGCCGCGGCGTTGCCGGTGTGGCCGACAAAGCCGATGATCGTGCCAGCCGGAACGTGGCCGACGCCGACGTTCTCGTAGGCGGACAGATGGGTGCCGTAGTAGTAGGTGCCGTCGTCCACGAACAGCCGGTAGGACAGGCCGCCGAGGCTGTTGTAGTAGTGCTCGACGCTGCCGGCGGCGACCGCGACGACGGGTGTGCCCTCGGCGGCGAAGATGTCCACGCCCTGGTGGGTGCGGCCACCGGAGCGGGGCGCACCCCAGGTGTTGGTGAAGGTGACGGGCCCGGCGACCGGGCACAGCGAGGCGGCCACCGGGGCGATCCCGGCGGCCTGGGCGTCGTGGATGCGTGCCTGCTCGGCGGCGACCGCCGCGGCGTAGCGTTGGACGTCGCCGGGGTTGTAGATGCGGGCCACCTCCCCGGGCCCATCGACCTGGCCGCCGGCTCCTGCGCAGATGTAGGCGGCGGCGGTGGCTACGGCGTCGTCGATGTCATGGGGGTTGGCGACGCCGTCACCGTCGGCGTCGACCGCGTGGGCTTCGAAGGTGGCGGCGAGGAACTGCATCGGCCCGACGGCGTGTTGCCAGGGGCCGGTGAGGCCCCACCAGCCCGCCCAGCGGCCGATCGGCAGCGCCGCGGTCTGGTTGCGGCCGTCGAGCTCGGGCCCGAAGATCCAGGGTCGCACCTCGCCGCTGGCGGGGTCGGCGGCGCTGCCCGCGAATTGACCGTGGTTGGTCTCCACGGCTCCGACCGCGGCGAGCAGCGTCCAGTCGAGGCCCTCGCAGCGCCCCCCGGCGGCCTGGTAGGCCTGCGCCACCCGGGCGGGGATGCCCGCGAGCGCGGCCCCGCGGGGGATTGGGTCAGGGGTGCCGCCGGCGAGCCCCGCCAGGCCGAGCACCGCGGCCACGGGGAGGATCACGACCACGACGAGCGCCGCGCCGGCCGCGACCCACAGACGAGAGGATCGGGTGCGGCCAGCCACACCAACTAAGGCGCCGCCCGGGCCGCGGAATCGCCTGCGATTTGGTGAGAAGTTTCGCCGCCGGCGCGTGCCTTTAGAGGGTCGGGAACACCGCGTCCCCGCCGCCGACCCCGCCCGGTGTGGTGTCTCGCAAGGCCGACAAGCGCCGGGCGGGCGGCGGCCGGTGCCATCGAGTGAGGAGGAAACGCGCAGTGCTCACATCGCTATACGGCCTGGCCGTGCTGGCTTCCCAGGTCGCCGTCGCCCAAGACGTGGAGGCCGACCCGACCAGCTCCGGTCTGCCCGGCGGCCAGGCCGTGCAGACCTTGCTGAACTGGCTGGCCCAGGGGGGCCTGTGGGCGTCGCTGGCGGCCATCTTGGCCGGCGGAGGCATGTACGGCTGGGCCCGGTTCGGCCAGGGCGGCCACGGCATGGCCGTGACCGGTGCACGGCTGGCCGGCGGTGGGGCGGCCGGGGCGCTGCTTGTGGGACTGGGACCCACGATCGTCAACTCGCTGTACCGGATCACTTGATGGACCGGCCGTCGCGCTTCACGTGGCGCAGCGTCGCGGTGGCCGCCGCCGTGGCGCTGGTGGGTGTGCTCGCCGGGGCGGCGCTGCGCGGCGCGACCGACCGGCCCGAGCCGAGCGCCCCCCGGGTCGTCAGCGTGGACCGGGCAGCCGCGGGCGGGGGTGAGGCGCCGTCGACCGACGAGGGCGAGCGCGAGGCACCGGGCGGTCTGACGGTCGGGTTCCCCCACGACGAGCCAGGTGCGGTGGCCGCCGCAGTGAGCTACGCCGCGGCCCCCCAGACGTGGCTGTACCTGTCCGACAGCGAGGTCCGCGCCAGCGCGGAGGCGGTGACCGTCCCCGGGCCGCCCGGCGCCGAGTTGGTGGACCGGCTGGTCGATGACGCCCGCCTGCTGCGCGCCGAGCTCGAGAAGGCCAACGGGACGGTGTGGTTCGTGGTCAGCCCGCTGGCGACCAAGGTCGAGCTCTACAGCGACACGCGGGCGACGGTGCGCGTGTGGCTGGTGCGGGTTCTGTCCGCCGACGGCATCGCCGTCCCCCAGTCCGGCTGGCAGACCCTGTCCTTCCGCCTGGCTTGGCACGAGGGTGATTGGCGCATGGTCGAGGTCACCGAGGCCGACGGCCCCACCCCCCAGCTGGAAGCGGGCCTGCAACCGTGGTCGTCGCGCTACCTGGACGAACAGCTGGCCGGGTTCAGCCGTGTGGGGGTCGGCTGAGCATGTTCCCGAACCCGTTCGATCTGCTCGGCGGCGCGTTCGACTGGCTGTTGGACAAGGGCGGCGACGTGATCGCGGGCGGCATCCAAGCCGCCGTGGGTTGGCTGGTCGGCGCAGTGGTGGGCGCACTGTCGGACCTGACCGGCTCGATCCTGGGTTTCTTCTGGGACGCCGCCGAGCCGGACGTCTCCGCCCCGTGGTTCGCGGGCAGCGACTCCAGCCCCTACGGCCAGACGCTGCTGCTGGCGGCCCCGCTGCTGGTCGCGTTCTTCTTTGCCGGCGTCATCCAAGGGGCGCTGCGCGGCGACACCGCGGGGATGCTGCGCATGGCCATCGTCCGCCTCCCCGGATCGGTGCTGGCCATGACGGTCGTGATCGCGGTGACCGATCTGCTGGTCAGGATCAGCAACGACATGAGCGAGGCCGTCCTGGCCAGGTTCCGCGACGACGTGGAGGCCACCACCAGGCTGCTCGCCTCGCTGGCCGCGCTGCCGGGCATCTCCGCCGCCGCCCAGTTTCTGCTGCTGGTGTTCGGTGGCTTGGGCGTGCTGGCCGCCGCCACCGTCGTGCTGCTGCTGTTCGTGCGCGCTGCGTTGATCTACCTGGTGGTCGCGCTGAGCCCGCTGATCTACGCCGCGGCGATCTGGGAGCCCATGCGCGGCGGTGTACGCAAGCTCGGCGAGTTGGGCTTGGCCCTCATCGTGTCGAAGTTCGCCATCGCCCTGGGGCTGGCGGTGTCCGCCGCGGCCCTGGTCGCCGCGGCCGACGGGCAGCCGACCGAGCTGGCGACCCCGGAGCAGGCGGCTGCCTCCGCTGCGTCGGTGGCGCAGACGGTGGGCTTGGTTGTGGGGGCGGTGGTGATGTTCCTCGTGGCCGCCTTCATGCCGTTCGTGCTGTTTCGCCTGCTGCCGATCGCGGAGGCAGCGCTGGTTAGCCACGGCGTCGGCAGTGCCCCGGTGCGCGCGGCCCAGCAGGGCGCCAACGTGGTCGCGCTGGCGTCGGTCAACCCGGCGACCGCGGCCCTGTTCGGGGCCCGCCGACGCAACCCCGCCGCGCTCCCCGCCACCGGCGCGGGGATCGGCGCCGCGGGTTGGGATGGGGTGGCCGGCGGCCCCGGCCAGGGACGGGCGGGCGGCACCTCGGGAGGCGCCGGGTCAGAGAGGGGCGGCGATCTGACCGCGAGCGCATCGGCTCCGGGCCCCGTGCCCGCCGGCCATCGGCCCGACGCGCCCGACGCAGCCCCAGGTGCACCGCCAGGGGGCACCACGGCGCCGATCCCACCGCGTCCGTCCCGGTCCGCCGAAGCCGCGACCCAGGGTCCAGCCGGGGGCGCGGGCGATGCGGCGGAGGCCTCGCCACCGGCGGGCCCGTCAGGCGGCCGTGAATCTCC